>SLRW01000141.1 GCA_007130745.1 Gammaproteobacteria bacterium | reverse complement strand
GGATGGGGGGGTGGATATGCGAGAATCAGCGTTTGCTTAAAGTCTGTGAATGAGGAGAGTTCCGCATGAAGATGGTGGTGGCGATTATCAAGCCCTTTCGCCTGGATGATGTGCGTACGGCGCTGTCCGAGATCGGCATCCAGGGCATGACGGTGACCGAGGTCAAGGGCTTCGGCCGCCAGAAAGGACACACGGAGCTTTATCGCGGCGCTGAATACGTGGTCGACTTCCTGCCCAAGGTGAAACTGGAAGTGGCGGTTGATGATGGTGAAGTGGAGCGGGTGCTTGATGCCATCGCCAACACCGCCAAGACCGGCAAGATCGGGGATGGCAAGGTGTTTGTGTACAGTGTGGATCAGGTGGTTCGCATCCGCACCGGTGAAACCGGGCCGGACGCACTCTAGGGAAACGCTGATTAATTCGTCGCGTCTTGGCGGGGCTCCCGGGTCTTTATTGTTTGTTGTGACTGCTGCCGTCGCACCAGGGTGGCGTGGTGGTGGCGCCGCAGGGGCATAACCAGACGGTCTCGCGGCGGGCAAGCGTGAAGCGCAGTCGCTGGCAGTTTGGCGCCCGTGGCTCATGCGGGCAAAGGCTGTCGGGCGCGCGTCCGCAACCACACCAGTGATACTCGCCGGCCGCCAGCGTCAGTACTCGGGGACGGCGTCGCCTGCCGGTTTCAGGGGGCATGAACAGCTTACTCCTGGCTGGTTTGCTCCGGTCTGCACGCTTTCTGCAGGCCTTTCAGCAGGATTATGCCATGCTCGAAATCCGTGATCTGAGTACCGCCGTGATCGGGCCGGTGTCGTTCAAGGTGACAGCGGGCCAGTGTGTGGCCATATCCGGCGCCTCGGGTTCGGGCAAAAGCTTGTTGCTTCGCGCTATTGCCGACCTTGATCCCTGGCAGGGTGAAATCCTGCTGGATGGAACGCCTGCGTATCTTGTGCCGGCTGAGTGCTGGCGGCGTGGGGTGCAACTGCTGCCGGCGGAACCGCAGTGGTGGGCGGCCACAGTATCTGAACATTTTCCTCCGCAAGCGAATGTGGATCCTGCACGGCTGGGTTTTGGCGCGGATGTCTGGCAATGGCCCGTGCAACGTTTGTCCAGTGGCGAGAAACAGCGACTTGCCCTGTTGCGCGCTCTGGCTCGTCAGCCGCGGGTGCTGTTGCTGGATGAGCCCACGGCCAATCTGGATGAGGCCAGCGCCGGTTGGGTGGAGGCGCTGGTGGCGGATTACCGCACCCGGCATCAGGCCATGGTGGTGTGGGTCAGTCATGCCGGGACGCAGCGAGTACGAGTCGCCGACTGCCATTATCAGATGGTAAAGGGCCGGTTGGAACAGGAGGCGGCATGACGGAGTTGATCCTGCTGTCACCGCTGGACCTCGGCATGGCTGCGGCCCTGATTTTGTTGCTGGCGCTGCTGTCCTGGCGCATGCGGCTGGGGCTGGGCAATGATCTGATGATATCCGGCGCGCGCACGGTGGTGCAGTTGCTGCTGGTAGGCCTGATTCTCACGGCGGTTTTTGAGCAGCAGCATCTGGTGTGGGTAGCGCTGATCTCGGTAGTCATGTTGCTGGTGGCCGGGCGCGAGGCAATGGCGCAACAGGAGCGCCGTTTTTCCGGCTGGTGGGGTTTTGGTGTGGGCACGCTGTCGATGTTTGTGTCCTCCTTCACCATGACTTTGTTTGCCCTGCTGGCGGTGATCGGGCCCGAGCCCTGGTATACGCCGCAATATGCTATTCCGCTGCTGGGCATGGTGCTGGGTAATACCATGACCGGTATTGCCCTGGCGCTGGACCGGCTGACACAGAACGCCTGGGATCAGCGTGCGATTATCGAGCAACGACTGATGCTGGGCGAGACGGCGGCCGAGGCAGTGCGCGATATTCGTCGACACAGCATGCGCAATGGCATGATCCCCAGCATCAACGCTATGGCGGTGGCCGGCATCGTTAGTCTGCCGGGAATGATGACCGGTCAGATACTGGCGGGTTCCCCGCCCATGGAGGCGGTGAAATACCAGATTCTGGTGATGTTCCTGATTACCGCCGGCACCGGTTTCGGCACCCTCGCGGCGGTATGGTTGGGTGCGAGGCGGCTGTTTGATGAGCGCCAGCGCTTGCGACTGGACCGCACCCGTTTGCGTGGCCGGGAGTCTGCCGGGTCGTGACGACCCTGGCGGGCATTTCCCATGGCGGTCACAATGGCTATACTCGGTGGAGTTTATGGTAATTGATCGTTGGCCTCTGGCCGGAACAGGAGCAGTTATGAAACTCAGTCACTGGCTGGTAGTTGCGGGATTGATGATTGCAGTGGTGGGCACGAGTGTGGTTAATGCCGGCACAGTCTATCGCTGGATCGATGAACACGGCGAGATTATTTACAGTGATCGACGCCCTTCACCTGAGGCCGAACGCCTGGATGACGGCCCGGCATGGGGCGAAGAAGCTGAGGAGGCCGGGGAGGGCGGTGCGCCTGATGCCGAGGCCCAGGCCGAGCAGGAAGCCCGCTGTGCCGAGGCCCGGCGCATGCTTGCCGAGTACCAGCAGTCCGAGTTTTTGTTCCGTGAAACCGAGGACGGCGGCGAGGAGATACTGACCGAGGCCGAGCGCCAGGCTGAAATAGATCGCATGCAGGGCATCGTTGATCGCGCCTGCAACTAGCGCTGCTCGGCAATCTACGCTTCCGGCTCGCCCACATCTGCAGGGCGGTATTCTCCCTGCGCCACCGCGCGGCGCATGAATGGCGGCAGGGTCAGCGCTGCGTGGTGCATGGGGCCGGAGTAGTAGCGGGTTTCGAACGGCGGCAAATCATCAGGCACCCGCACGGGCCGTACGGGGCCATCGAGTCCTGCCATGGTGGCACTCCACCAGCCGGAAGGATAAACCGGCTGCGGGTAGTGCAGATGGCGTACGTCGGAAAATCCCCCCTCGCGCATGGCGGCATTCATCTGTAGCAGGATGGGCATGTGGTAGAGCGGAGATTCGCTCTGCTGAATGAGCAGGCCGCCGCCTCGCAGGGCGCTGGCGCAATCGGCATAGAATTCCCTGGAGAACAGACCCACCGCCGGCCCCACAGGGTCGGTGCTGTCAACGATAATCACATCAATGCTGTCGGGGCTTGCCTCCCGCATCCACTGGATGCCGTCGCCGAAATAAAAATGCGCCCGCGGGTCGTTGTTGGCTTCACACAGCTCGGGGAAGTACTGCTCGGCCAGCCGGGTCACGCGCTCGTCGAGTTCGACCTGGGTGGCCTGTTCGACTTCCTCGTGGCGCAGGACTTCGCGCAGAGTGCCACAGTCGCCGCCGCCGATAATCACCACGTTGCGCGGCTGCGGGTGACTGAACAGCGCGGGATGAGTCATCATCTCATGGTAGAGAAAGTTGTCCCGGTCGCTGAGCATGATGAAGCCGTCTATGGCCATCAGTGTGCCGAAGCTTTCGGTTTCGTAGATATCGATCTGCTGCCATTCGCTTTTCTCGCTGTGCAGGTGCTCGCGTACTTTCAGCGAAAAGGCGCAGCCGGCGACATCGTCGACTTCGTGGAACCAGTTCTCATCGCGTTGCATATGAAAAGACCGTTTTCAGTTTGAAGTTTTCAGACGACACCGGGACAGGTGGGGAGTGGTCTGAGAGGTAGCAGGGGATTATAACGGTTGTGACGCCGGTTGCGGGCAAGCCGGCCTGAAAAGCTTTATCCTGCGTCTTCACCGCAAAGAGTAAAGAGACCGCGCATGAGCGAATCGAATATTGACCGGGCACGCCGGCGCTACAACGTGGCCCAGTGGAGCGAGGGCTATTTTGATGTAGCTGCCAGTGGCGAGGTGGTGGCCCGGCCCAGGCGTGATCCGGCTCGCGGCGAGGTTAGTCTGGCGGCGCTGGCCGCCGGCCTGGCCGAGCATCAGCTCAGCCTGCCGGTGCTGGTGCGCTTCGTGGATATCCTGCGCGACCGGGTCGACGCCATGGCGGAAGCCTTTGCCGGCGCCATGCGTGAGCATGGCCATGATGGCCGCTACACGGCCGTGTATCCGGTCAAGGTTAATCAGCAGCATGCGGTGGTGGAACAGATCGTGCGCCATGGCGGCGAGCGCGTAGGGCTGGAGGCCGGCAGCAAGCCGGAATTGATGGCTGTGCTGGGTCTGGCACCGACCGGCAGTATTATTATTTGTAACGGCTACAAGGACCGTGAGTATGTGCGCCGCGCCCTGATTGCCCGGCGGTTGGGGCATCGTGCTTTTATCGTCATTGAGAAACTTTCCGAGTTGGCGCTGGTGATAGATGAGTCGCGGCGGCTGGATGTGGAGCCGTTGCTGGGCGTGCGGGTGCGCCTGGCGAGCATTGGCAGCGGCAATTGGCAGAACACCGGCGGTGAGAAGGCCAAGTTCGGGCTTTCGGCGCAGCAGGTGCTGACTGCAGTGGAGCGCCTGGGGCAGGCCGGGCTGGGGAACAGTTTGCGTCTGCTGCATTTTCACATGGGCTCACAGATCACCAATATTCGTGACATCCAGCGCGGGATGCGCGAGGCCGGGCGTTATCTGGCGGAGCTTGATGGTCTCGGCATCCGGCTCGATTACGTGGATGTGGGCGGTGGCCTTGGGGTGGATTATGAAGGTACCCGCTCGCGCAGTTTCTGTTCCGTGAATTACAGTTTGGGTGAATATGCCAATGCCATTGTGCGCGGTCTGTGTGAGGCCTGTGAGGAGCACGGCCTGGATTATCCCGACCTGATTACCGAGGCCGGGCGGGCGATGACGGCCCATCATGCGGTGTTGCTGACCAATGTTATCGATGTGGAAGTGCCCGGAAACCACGACAGTCAGCCGCAGGCGCCGGGGCCGGATGATCCTTTGATTTTGCGTGATTTGTGGGCTGGCCTGTTGGCGCTGGATCAGCGTTCGCCGCTGGAGATCTGGCATGATGCCGGCTACTGGCTGTCCGAGGCGCAGACGCTGTTTACCCATGGCGGGTTGAGTTTGACCCAGCGTGCCCATGCCGAACAGCTGCACATGGCCATCTGCATGGGTCTGCGCGAACGGCTGGATACCGGCAATCGTGCGCATAGGGAGGCGCTGGATCAGCTGGAAGAAAAGCTGGCCGCGCGGTTTTTCTGCAACTTCTCGCTGTTCCAGTCGTTGCCCGATGTGTGGGCGATCAACCAGATTTTCCCGATCATGCCGCTCACCGGGCTGACGCGCGCACCGGATTGCCGCGGGGTGATCCACGATTTGACCTGTGATTCGGACGGGCGCATTGATCATTACGTCGATGAGGAGGCTGTTTCAGCCACCTTGCCGCTGCATTTGCCGACGGATGATGCGCCGGCCCTGCTGGGCTTTTTCCTGGTCGGGGCCTATCAGGAAATCCTCGGGGATATGCATAATCTGTTCGGCGATACCGACGCGGTGAATGTGGAGATGACCGCGGATGGCGGCTGGCGGTTTGAGTCTCCGGAGCGCGGCGACAGTGCCGATGAAT
>SLRW01000049.1 GCA_007130745.1 Gammaproteobacteria bacterium | reverse complement strand
GTGTCTTCCTCACTGCCCATCATGATGACCGACCCTGCCGTGCAGCAAGCCCGGACCCTGCTGCTCTCGGGCTTCGGTGTGGGGTTATCCTGGGGCAGCACCGTACTCACGCGCAGCAGCTGAGTGGCTATTGTCTGCCCCGGAGATTCAAAATCCCCATGCCCCGTATCTATTTAATTCGCCACGGCAAGGCCGGCGCGGACTGGTCGGCTCACAATGACCCGACCCTGGCGCCCGAAGGTTACCAGCAGGCACGGGTCATGGCCGAAGTGATGGCGCCACTTGGCCCCCTCCCCCTGATCAGCAGCCCCCTTGCCCGCACCCGTGAAACCGCCGCACCACTGGCCCGGGCCTGGTCCACTGAAGCAGCTATTGAAGACCGTGTGGGCGAAATCCCCTCTCCCGCCGGCATGGCTCTCGCACAACGCCTCGATTGGCTCAGACACATCGCCGGCCTGCGCTGGAAAGAGATTGATCAGTCGCTGCAACAATGGCGCCGTAGATTGCTGGAAGCGCTGTTAGAAACGGAACACGACAAAGTCATTGTCAGCCATTTCATCGCTATTAATACCGCCGTCGGCGCGGCAACAGGTGATGATCGCGTGGTGCACTTTGCGCCGGGGTATTGCTCGATTACGGTACTGGAAGCATCGACTAAGGGCTTACGGCTCATTGAACGCGGCACACAAGATGAAACCAGGGTGTTGTAGCCCCCCCTGCGCACATTTATTCGATGTAGCGGAGCTCAAGCACAGCAGGGATTTTTTCCGGCGGCACGGGCTGGGAGAAATAAAAACCCTGCACATAATCACAGCCCATTGCCTGCAATTGTTGCAGTTGCTCCTGTGTTTCCACACCCTCGGCCACACAGCGCAGACCCATGGCGTGGGCAAGCTCCAGAATACGTTCGGCAATAGCTGACTCCGGACCTTCGGCGTCCAGGGCCTGGATGAAATTACGATCGATCTTGACCTTCTGGATCGGGAAGCGCTGCAGATGGGCCATAGAGGAATGGCCGGTGCCGAAATCGTCCATAACCAGCACAAAACCTGCTTCACGCAGCGCCCGCATACGTTCCAGCACCGGCTCGATCTGGTCCATGGCCGCCGTTTCGGTAATCTCCAGTTCAATATCTCCGGGGTTGATCCCTACGGCCCGTACCGCCGAACACACCTCGGTAACAAAGTCCGGGTGACTGAACTGTACAGCGGAGATATTGACCGCCACCGGCAGAACCGGCACGCCCTGTTGACGCCAATTCAAAATCTGCCAGCACACCTGTTCCATAAGCCAGCGGCCGATATCGCTGATCAAGCCGGCCGACTCAGCCACAGGGATAAACTCCTCGGGCGATATTAGCCGTCCGTCATGCCGCCAGCGCACCAGTGCTTCCATACTGCTCATCTGGCCGCTTTGCAAATCGATAACGGGCTGATAAAGCATCTCAAATTCACCTAGCGCCGGCGCCATCCGCAAGGCTTCTTCCATCTCCAGCTGGTCTTCCGCAGCACCACGCATGGATTCATTGAACCAGATAGTGCCGTTGATCTTCTGCGCACCATAACTCAACGCCGCGCGGGCATTGCGGAACAGGGCCTGGGCATCGTTGCCGTCTTGCGGGAAAACCGTACAGGCGATATTGAAATCGAAGTGGTATTCACGCCCCTGGGAACGAATAGGTTCAACCAGCGCCGCGGACAAACGATCCACAAACAAGCGCATAGCCTGATTGTCTATATCCGACACCAGGATCGCGAAAATTGGCCCACTGAAACGCCCCACAATATTGGCGCCGGCAGAAGCATCGTCATCGAGTTCGCGAGCAATTCGGCCCAGACGGCTACCAAGCAGACGCAACAACCGATCCCCCGTCTTGTAGCCCCGGCCCTCCAGCAGTACATGGAAACGATCCGGCTGGACCATAATCAGCCCGTGTGCGCTGTCCGGGCCGAATTCATCGATCAGTTCCTGCAGACTTTTCTGCAAATAACGGCGGTTAGGCAGACGTGTAATCTGGTCTTCATAGGCACGTCGATAAAGCGCCTGTTCGGCCCTTTCCTGGACGGTTTCCCGCTCTTCCTGCACCAGTCGCATACGATGGGCCAGAGCGAAAGACAGCAGCAACAACTCCACCCAGGCGCCGAACATCAACCCGTACTCGGTGATGAACACATTGGGCACGACCCCCATGGCACGCAGGGCATAAAGCGAGATACCGGCCAGCAGCACGGTCCAGGCCAGCACAAAATAACGTGCCTGGGCCAGCCCCTGACGCCAGCTGATCACACCCACCGTGAACAGCACAACCGTAATACCCACCAACAATGGCGCCACAATCTGGTTGGCCAGGCGTGCGCCACCCGTCAGCGCCAGTAAGGAGACAAGGGCCAGCACCATGATCAGGGGAATCATCACCAGGCGGTCGGCGCGCGGCATACGCGCAGGCATCTGCAGAAAGCTCCGGGCAAAAGCCAGCGCAGCAATATGCCCTGCCGCACCCAGGGTCGGCGCTGCCACATGTGCCCAGTGCGAAGCCCAGGGCCAAAGATACTGGTAGGCCACGCCATGTACAGTCAGCAGCGCCAGCAACAAACTCGTCACATAGGCGACGTAGTAAATGTAGTTGATATCCCGCAGTCCGAAATACAGCAACAGGTTATAGGCCAGCAGCGCAAACACCAGGCCATAGGTAAAGCCCAGCCATATATTGACCGTGCCTCGTTCCTGCAGAAAGGCGGACTCGGTCCAGGCCAGCAGCGGCGCTTGCAGTGAACTGTCACCGGCAAGCCGCATGTAAAGATCCAGCGTTTCACCGGAAGTGATTACAAGGGGAAAGGCAAAAACACGATGACTGATGGGCCACTCTGACGCCGGTACCGCATGACCACCACGGAAGTGCTGCCCCTGGCCCCTGTCATCGATCAGCCAGGCATCAATTTCCCGAAACAGGGGATGGTTCAGTTCAATCACCCAATCCGGGCGCACCTGGGCATCGGCATGCAACTCCACATGCAACCACACCGGCCCGGCAGAGTATCCAAAATGGGGTGAAACAGCGTCCTGCTCACGCAGTTCGCCCGCGGCCGCAAGGGCTTGTACGTCGGCCAGGGTCAGTTCGGCGTCAGGGTCCGGATACCAACTCAGCACCGGTCCCAGATTAACCGGCCCCTCACCACTGAGCAGCGGGCCCGTCGTGCCCGAGGCCCGTGCGGCTTCACTGCTGGTATGTATGACTGTGGTGGCCAGCACAATCAGTGCTGCCGACAAGCACAACCACAGCCACTTCCTGTGGCGAAACAAAAGCGCCATAGGTGTTCCCGAAATAAGGATTCATGCCCAATGGGCGAAGTCCCCGGAGGATATCAGAACTAAACCAAATGAATACCCTTGCCCGACAAAAGGTCGGGCCGGGCTTCGCCCGGCGTGGTTAAGTGCTTAAGTGATTAGGTTGTTATGTGAATTGTCGCGCCGCAGGCGCGCGTCTTAAGTCTTAAGACCTTAGACTTTAGACCTGCAACGCCCGCGCTCCGCGCGGGTCATTGCTCATCCACATCAATATCTTCGTAGGCTTCGGGGATAAAGCGCGGGGTGCAGATGGCGAGAAATACCAGGTCGGAGCGACCGATATTGGTAATCTGCTGGGCGACCAGGGGCGGGATCACGACCACATCACCCGGACGCACATTTTCGTTGATACGACTGCCCACACGCACCCGCCCCCGGCCTTCAAGAATGATGTAGCGTTCAGTAATGCCATGCAGGCGATGCAGGCGAGTGGTTTCACCACTGGCCACACGCGCCCGGGCAACCGAAACATCCCCGTCGCCGGCGTCATTCCACCATTCGCTGATGTAGCAGTTTTCCCTGAACCAGCTTTCCGCACTGCCGGCGCCGGCAGTCACCCGTGGCTCGCTCATGCCTCCCGAAGCTCCTCTATCGCCGACGCAATGGCGCTGACTTCAGCCTCGCTGTATTCAGGCCCGGCATCCAGCCGACCCCACACCACCCCGGGCCACAATGGATCGTCCCGGCGTCGGCCGATCACGTGGATATGCAACTGCTCTACGATATTACCGATACTGGCCACGTTGACATGCTCGCAGTCAAAGGCGCGCATCACATAGGCGGTGAGTGCATCCACCTCGGCCGAGATCAGCTCCCGCAGGGGTGACGACACCTCATGCAGTCGCCTGGCGCCAGTGTCGGGCACGAGGATGAACCACGGCAGCGTCGCATTGTGATGTAAAAGCACGCTACCGCTTTTGAAAGCGGCCAGAAAATGGCTGTCCGCCGCCAGTCGCGGATCCAGTTCAACGCCTGGCATCGATGGCTTCAGGCGCGGCGGCGGTCGAGCTTGCCAAACAGGGAGCCGAGCACCTTTTCCAGCTTGCCGGCCGCAGAAGTCACGGCCTGGTAGGCATCCTTGCCCTCGCCCTCTGCCGCGCAAGGGTCGAGATTGCGTGGGCGGGCCTCTATGGCGCAGGTGGTATCAATCCCGCCCTTGTTGCCGTTCACGTCCTTGAGAAAAACCTCAATCCGGGTCAGACGATCACCAAAGCGCTTCTGGATCGCGCCCAGGCTTTTTTCGATATGCGCCTCAAGCGCCTCGGACATCTCTATACCTTCACCGGGATTGATCTGGATGTGCATGGGGTGGCTCCTTGTGTCATGGGGTGGCTTCGTTCCACTCAATTTCAAGTATACAGATTCGCAGGCTCTCTTCGAGGGCCGTGATTACGTTGTCGGTGTGCGGCTGCGCCGCACTTTATTAGTTGATATATGCGGCGCAGCCGCACCGCCACTTAACCACTTAAGCACGTAATCACTTAAAACGCCGCCCGGCCCGACGGCAAAAGAACAACGGGGCCACCAGGGCCCCGTTACTCCACAAGCATCAAATGGACCACCAAATCCGGGCGGCAATCATTTCACCTGAATCCGGCGCGGCTGTACGGTTTCCTTCTTGGGGATCACGATCTCCAGCACGCCGTTTTTGCCCTGGGCCGAAATCTTCTCGGCATCGGCCGTGTCGGGCAGGCTGAAGCGGCGATAGAAGGTGCCACGTACGCGTTCCACGCGGCTGTAATTCTTGCCTTCATCGCGTTCTTCGCTGTGGCGTTCACCGCGAATAGCCAGCACGCCATTCTCCATGGTGACCTCGATTTCCTTGGGGTCGACGCCGGGAATATCAGCAGTGATCTCGAAGCGGTCCTTGTCCTCGCGGATGTCTACCGCCGGCACCCACTGCCCGGTCACGACTCTGGAACTGTCCCCATTGGCGGCCTGATCCCCAAAGAAGCGGTCAAGCTCACCGCGAACATCGCGCAGTACACTCCAGGGTTCGTATTGCACCATACTCATAGCACTCACCTCCTTACTCATGTCATACCGGTTGTTTCCGGCTACATGATGATATTGGGGGCAGCCGACCGCTTTTCAAGGCCTTCGAAACCGGGGTGGTTCGAAGGTGGGGGTGGTATCCTT
>SLRW01000018.1 GCA_007130745.1 Gammaproteobacteria bacterium | reverse complement strand
GTGATTACGTGGTTAGGTGATTAGGTTGTCGGAGTGCGGCTGCGCCGCACGGATTTCCGCGGCACAGCCGCGTTTCACAAAACCTGTCGGCGCGAGTTGCGGCTCTTCCGGCTTGCAGCAATCCTTCCCGCGACGTAACAACGTAATCACGTAACCACGTGGGTGTCGGCGCGTGTCGCGGATTATCCGGTCTACTGCGATTTATCCCGCGACTTAAAACCTAATCACTTAACACTTAAAACCGTTGTGTGACAAAATGACGCCTTTTGTAATTACAGCCAGCGGGAGTTTCCATGGAATACAAGTCGTATATGTGTGTGGTTTGTGGCTTTGTCTACGAGGAAGAGAAGGGTTATCCGGAAGACGGCATTGAGCCCGGCACTCGCTGGGAAGATGTGCCGGATACCTGGGTTTGCCCGGACTGCGGGGCCGCCAAGGAAGATTTCGAGATGATCGAGGTCTGAAGCAGGCTCCCGCGGGCTCAGCGCATGCCGGTCTTGCCCGCCCAGGGGTCGTCAGCCCCGGGGTTTAATTCGATCAGCATTTCCTTGAGCAGCAGGACTTCCTCCATCACATCGGCATCAAAGCCCTGACGCCCGCCGCGGTCGTCGATAATCAGTGAGTCAATGAATTCGGCGCACTCTGTTGTGGGCCACAGGCCGGTGATGCGGCTGACCAGACGGGGGTGTTTTTCCTCAATGGCGCAGGGCTTGCCGGTGCGGGGTGGTTTGTTGCCAGCCGCTTTCTTTGCCTCGCTATTTTCGGCCTTGGGGTTGCTGCGTTCTGAACCGGAACCCCACGACATGTCCAGATCCGCTAGCGGGTCGCCTTCGGCAGTTTTGTCGCTGCCTTTGGCGGGGCTGCCGTAGGGGCGCTTGCCGGCCGTCGCGGGCTCCGGTGTGGGCTCGGCTTTGCTGGTTGCCCCCGGGCGCTGACTGGCGGGTTTTTTGTCAGCTCCGCTGTGGCTTTCTTCAAGCAGATTGTCCCGGAGCGCGAGCAGTTCCTGAATATGCCTGGGTGAAAAGGGCACTCTCCCCGGCTGCGGGGCCTCAATCAGCAGGCCGTCCAGAATTTCCCGGCTCTTGTGTCCGGGCCAGTGCTCCTTGATGTAGGTGTGCAGATCGGGGTGAGCCGCCTTGAGGCTGCTGTCGATGGAGCCCGCATGCCAGCGGTCATAATCGGGCACGATCACACCAGTGATCTTGTGCATGCGCCGAGCCAGCGCGACATATTTTTTGCGGTCATGCTTCTGGTGATAAATGTCCAGCAGAATTAACCAGGGTCGGGTGCCGGCTTTGGCGGCATCGTCACGGGCCAGGAATTTCTCCAGGGCGAAGCGGGCCGTGTCTATGTTGCCCGTGGCCATGGCGTGGGTGGCCATGTGTACGATCTTGGGGGCTTTTTCCGGTTCGATGCTGTGGCTGTCAGCGCCGCCCCGGGGGCCGCGAATCAGTCGGATCAGCAAAACCACAATGAACAGGCCGAGCAGGGCGGCGCCCGCCCCACCCAGAGCCGGCAGCAACCAGGGTTCGGCATTGCCAAGTAAAGCACTGATTTCCTGCACGATTATTATTCCTTCATTTGTGCCGCCGAGGGTCTTCGGACGGTTGTGCATTCGGTGCGACAAGTCCGCACCAGCCATTCATGATAAAACAGCCTAAACTTTCACGTCCCGTTTGCCAATAATATGTTGCGAATGGCCGGGGCAGCGCCTCAGGCGCTCGGGTGACCCAGCTCCAGACGCTTCCATATGTCCAGCGTGGCTTCGGCCTGATTCAGTGTGTAGAAGTGCAGGCCCGGTGCGCCTGCATCCAGCAGCTGTCGGCAGAGTTTTGCAATCACTTCCAGGCCAAAGGCGCGGATGGATTCGGTATCCTCGCCATAGGCTTCCAGCCGTTTGCGGATCCAGCGGGGAATATCCGCGCCGCAAATGTCGGAAAAACGGGCGAGCTGGGCATAGTTAGTGATCGGCATAATGCCCGGCACGATGGGGATATCCACGCCTCGCTTCTCGCATTCGTCGATAAAGCGGAAGTAGGCTTCGATATTGAAGAAATACTGGGTGATGGCGCTATTGGCGCCAGCTTCTACCTTGCGCTGGAAATTATCCAGGTCGGCACGGGCTGAAGTGGCCTCCGGGTGGATTTCCGGATAGGCGGCCACTTCGATCGTGAAGTGATCGCCCGACTGTTCGCGTATGAAGGCGACCAGCTCATTGGCGTAGCGGAAGTCTCCCGGGTCGGTCATGCCTTCGGGCAAGTCGCCACGCAGGGCAACCAGATGACTGATGCCCTGCTGGCGATAATTTTCCAGCATACGCTGGATATTGTCGCGCACTGAACCGATGCAGGAGAGATGCGGGGCAGCAGGTACGCCGGTTTCGCGCACCAGGTCCAGAACGGTTTCGTAGGTGCGGGCCTGGGTGGAACCGCCGGCGCCAAAGGTAACGGAGAAATAGCGTGGCCCCAGCCGCGCCAGTTGCCGGCTGGTATGTGCGAGCTTTTCCCTGCCGCGATCTGTTTTGGGCGGGAAAAATTCAAAACTGAATTCAGGCGTGTATTGCCGCTGTGATTTCATGGTCGGTACTCCGGGCGCACCGGGTCAGGCTGGTGCGGCTGGGCCATGCTGGGCCCGGGAAGTTTGCACCCGCACGGCCCCGCCTTCGGCGGGGCCGTGTGAATGCACTTCAAATGCCGGTGAGCTCAGTAGCGGTAATGCTCCGGCTTGTAGGGGCCTTCCTGGCTGATGCCCAGGTAGGCTGCCTGTTCCGGAGTCAGCTCGGTGAGCTGGGCGCCGATTTTATCCAGATGCAGCCGGGCCACTTCCTCATCAAGCTTTTTGGGCAGCACATACACCTCGTTGTTGTACTCGCCCTTGTTGTTGAACAGCTCCATCTGGGCCAGCACCTGGTTGGTGAAGCTGTTGGACATCACGAAGCTCGGGTGTCCCGTGGCGCAGCCAAGATTCACCAGCCGGCCTTCCGCCAGCAGAATGATCTTCTTGCCATCGGGGAAGGTGATGTGGTCGACCTGGGGTTTGATGTTGTCCCAGTCGTGATCACGCAGCCCGGCCACATCAATCTCGTTGTCGAAGTGACCGATGTTGCAGACGATGGCGTTGTTTTTCATCCTGGCCATGTGCTCATGACTGATGACCTGGTAATTGCCGGTGGCGGTCACAAAGATATCAGCCTTGTCGGCGGCGTCATCCATGGTGACCACACGAAACCCTTCCATGGCGGCTTGCAGCGCGCAAATGGGATCGATCTCGGTGACCCAGACAGTGGCGCCGAGGCCCCGCAGCGATTGGGCGCAACCCTTGCCCACATCACCGTAACCGGCAACCACGGCAATACGCCCGGCGATCATGACATCGGTAGCGCGTTTGATGCCGTCGACCAGTGACTCGCGACAGCCATAGAGGTTGTCGAACTTGGACTTGGTGACCGAGTCGTTGACGTTGATTGCCGGGAAAGCCAGGGTGCCTTCTTCCTGCATGCGGTAGAGCCGGCTCACGCCGGTGGTGGTTTCCTCGGTCACGCCCTGAATCTTCGATTTGACCTCGGTATACCAGCCCTTTTTGCTCTCCAGACGTTTGCGGATGGCAGCGAAAAGGGACTTTTCCTCATCACTGCCGGGATTGTCCAGCACGGAAGGGTTCTGCTCGGCCTGGGCGCCGAGATTGATCAGCAGCGTGGCGTCGCCGCCATCGTCGAGGATCATGTTGGCGCCTTCGCCTTCCCACTCAAAAATGCGATGGGTGTATTCCCAGTATTCATCCAGGGTTTCACCCTTGAAGGCGAACACCGGGATGCCGCGTGCGGCAATGGCGGCGGCGGCATGGTCCTGGGTTGAGTAGATGTTGCAGGAAGCCCAGCGCACCTCGGCGCCGAGTTCGACCAGGGTCTCGATGAGTACCGCCGTCTGGATGGTCATGTGCAGAGAGCCGGCAATCCGCGCGCCCTTGAGGGGCTTGTCGGCGCCGTATTTCTCGCGCAGCGCCATCAGGCCGGGCATTTCGGTCTCGGCAATGGCAATTTCCTTACGGCCCCAGTCAGCAAGGCCGAGGTCACTGACCAAATAATCGCCTGTCTTCGGTTCCACGACAGCGTTCATGGTGTTGACTCCGATTTCGCTGAGCGCCGTTTTACACAATGGCGTCCGTACCGAGCCTCACAGGGATGAACCCCGTTGCAGCGCTCCTCGGCGGGACACCGTTATTCTCTCTCGCGCCGGAGTATAACCTCCCGGCGAGCAATCTGGTTCTGGCCGTTAGTGCGTATCAGATACCGGCGGCTTGACGCAGGGCGTCGGCCCTGTCGGTTTTCTCCCAGGTAAAGTCCGTATCCTCCCGGCCAAAGTGGCCGTACGCCGCGGTGGCGGTGTAGATTGGCCGCAGCAGGTCGAGCATGCGGATCAGGCCGCGGGGGCGCAAGTCAAAGTGTTCGCGCACCAGTGCGGTGAGCTTGTCTTCGGCCACTTTGCCGGTGCCAAAGGTCTCGATGCTGATCGAGGTCGGCTCGGCTACGCCAATGGCATAGGACACCTGGATCTCGCAACGCTCTGCAAGACCGGCGGCGACGATATTCTTGGCGACGTAGCGCCCCGCATAGGCCGCCGAGCGGTCCACCTTGGAGGGGTCCTTGCCGGAGAATGCGCCGCCGCCGTGACGGGCCATGCCGCCGTAGGTGTCAACGATGATCTTGCGCCCGGTCAGGCCGCAGTCGCCCACCGGTCCGCCGATCACGAACTTGCCGGTGGGGTTGATCAGGTACTGGGTGTCGGCGGTCAGCCATTCGCCAGGCAGCACCGGCTTGATGATTTCCTCGCGCACCGCTTCTTGCAGATCTTTTTGCGGGATTTCGGGGCTGTGCTGGGTGGAGAGCACGACGGTTTCAATGGCCGTGGGCCGGCCGTCTTCGTAGCGCAGGGTGACCTGGCTCTTGGCGTCCGGGCGCAGCCAGGCCAGCTCGCCGCTGCGCCGCACTGCGGACTGGCGTTTGACCAGACGATGGGCCAGGGAGATGGGCGCCGGCATCAGTTCACTGGTTTCGTTACTGGCATAGCCGAACATCAAGCCCTGGTCACCGGCGCCCTGGTTGTCTTCTGTTTCGCGATCCACCCCCTGGGCGATGTCCGGAGATTGCTTGCCGATGGCGTTGAGTACGGCGCAGGTGTCAGCATCAAAACCCATGTCGCTGCCCACATAACCGATGTCACGCACGGTGTCGCGGACAATTTTTTCGTAGTCGAGCACAGCGAATGTGGTGATTTCGCCGCTCAGCAGGACCATGCCGGTCTTGGTCAGCGTTTCACAGGCCACGCGGGCGTTGGGATCCTCAGCAAGGATGGCGTCGAGGACCGCATCGGAAATCTGGTCGGCCATTTTGTCCGGATGACCTTCGGAGACCGACTCCGAAGTAAAGAGCGAGGTTTTCGCCATGATCTGAAACTTCCTGTAAGTGTTTTTGTGTATTCGCGACAGTCCCGCTTTGGTATGCCCG
>SLRW01000109.1 GCA_007130745.1 Gammaproteobacteria bacterium | reverse complement strand
GCTTGCGCGGGTTGTTGGTCATCAGGCGGACGCGTGTTACCCCCAGCGCCTTGAGGATATCGGCGGCCACGGCATAATCGCGGGCGTCGGGCAGAAAACCCAGCATTTCATTGGCTTCGACGGTGTCGGCGCCCTTGTCCTGTTCGGCGTAGGCGCGCAGCTTGTTAATCAGGCCGATGCCGCGGCCTTCCTGTCGCAAATAGACAATCAGCCCACAACCGAGCTCGCCGATTTTTTTCATGGCGGCTTCAAGCTGCGGCCCGCAATCACAGCGCTGGCTGAATAGCGCATCACCGGTAAGACACTCCGAATGCACCCGCGTCAGCACCGGTTCTCCGGTGTCGATCTCGCCCATAACCAGCGCCACATGTTCGCGGCCATCCGGCTCTACAAAGCCATGCAACCTGAACTCGCCATGCGGCGTCGGTAATACCGTCTGTGCGGCCTGTTCAACACGCAAAAGTCTTCTCCAGCCGGATTCTTGATACCAATGGTTAATTATACGCGGCCTACTTGCGACCATAGCCCTGTAACAGGGCAGTCCAGCCCGACTCGTCGAAATGCAGCCCGGCATCCTGTGAAGATAATTTGCTCAATGAACGACGCAACCGCCGGATATTGGCGGCCTGCCAGCGAGTGCCACGACGCCCGCGCGGGCGCAGCCGCCCTCGATCCAGGTCAATCAGATAAATCCCGCCGTCAGGGGCAAGCAGAATATTGTGTGCATTGAGATCGGCGTGGCAGACGCCGGCCTCGTGGAAGCGGCGCAACAGCGCGCCGATGGCCTCCCATTGCGCCGTCGGCAAGGCCTGGGCGGCGAGCAGCCGGGACAGGGGCCGGGCGTCCAACTGGCAGGTAATGAGATCAGCGCTGTAGGTAAAAAGGCCGCGACGCACCACCCTCGCGGCCACCGGCCGGGGCACCGGCATCTGTATCCGATACAGATCACACAGCAAATGCCACTCACGCCAGGGCCGGGTACGCGCCAGACCGGTCCACAGATAACGATCCCCCAGAAGTGGACCCAAAATACCGCCGCGCCGATAGTGCCGCAGCACCCAGCGCTGCCCCTGGCCGGGCGTCACAAACCAGGTGGTGCCGCGGCCATGAGCCGAGCCGGTGACGGCCTTGTTATCTGCCCACCACTGCGACTGGAACACCGACTCGTCCAGATGGCGTATCAGCGCGGCGTCATACACCATCGCGCCATGGGCCGTGGGCTGATACGCCGGCTGGACAGTCTGTATGTCAGCGGCATTGCCCTGCAGCCGCAATACTTCGGGCCTCACTGGCCCTCCCTGTCAACCAGGCGAAAGGTGGCGCCGCAGTAGATGCAACGACCGTGGCCGTCCGCCTCTACCGGAATGAATACCCGCGGGTGTGAATTCCACAGACTCATGCCCGGCAGCGGACAATGCAGAGGCAGGTCATCACGGGTCACTTCGTAGTGATTATCCGTATTGGGCAGAGCCCGGCCTTCGCTGTCACGGTTGAGCAATTGCTGTCGCTGGTTCTGGTATGCCATAGGGAATCCGTCTTCAAACAGGCGTGTCCGCTGCCAGGGAGCAGCAGGCCGCAATTATTTTACCGTCGTCAGCCACTCGGGATACGCTTTGCGCTTGCCGCGCACCTGATCAAAATACATGGACTGAAGCTGCTCGGTCAGCGGCCCGCGCTGCCCGGGGCCGATTACCCGACCATCCACCTCGCGTACCGGCGTGACCTCGGCGGCGGTACCGGTAAAGAACACCTCATCGGCGATATAGACTTCGTCCCGGGTAATCCGGCGCTGATGGACCGGGATGCCCAGATCGGCCGCAAACTGGAAGATAGTTCGACGGGTGATGCCATCCAGCGCCGAAGTCAGATCGGGCGTGTGCAATTCCCCATCGCGCACCAGGAATATATTCTCGCCACTACCCTCGGTGACATAGCCCTCGGCATCCAGCAGCATGGCCTCGTCGCAACCACAGGCCAGCGCTTCCTGCAGGGCCAGCATGGAGTTCATGTAATTGCCGTTGGCCTTGGCCTTGCACATGGTGATGTTCACATGATGGCGGGTATAGGACGAGGTCCGCACCTTCAGGCCCTTGACCAGGCTCTCTTCGCCCAGATAGCTCGGCCAGTGCCAGGCGGCGACCATCACGTGCACGCGCAAATTGTCGGCGCGCAAACCCATGCCTTCCGAACCCAGAAAAGCCATGGGCCGGATATAGGCTTCTTCCAGCTCGTTTTCACGTACCACGGTTCGCTGGGCTTCGGCCAGGATTCCCCGATCCAGCGGCAATTTCATCCCCAGAATATGCGCCGAGCGGAAGAAACGGTCGTTATGCTCGTGCATGCGGAAAATCGCCGGGCCATCCGCGGTGGCGTAGGCGCGCACGCCTTCGAACACGCCCATGCCGTAATGCAGGGTGTGGGTGAGCACATGCACACGGGCCTCACGCCAGGGCACCAGCTCACCGTCGAGCCAGATCACCCCGTCGCGATCATCCATAGGAACTACACTCATCGTTATAAAAGCCTTTTGTTGTCCGGGCCATGCGGGCGCGGGGTCGCCTCACTCTGCTTCCAGCAACTCGCGCCAGATCCGGCTGACACCCTCGCGAAAATCTTCCATTTCAGCCACGGAAACCTGTTCCGGCGCTTCCTGCAGGCTGCATTCATGCAGCCGCGAACGATAGGCACGATAGGCCCGGATCAGGAATGCGCAGTCATCCCGTGGCAACAGATCATGGCCGGCGAAAGTCTCCAGCAGGCGGATATTGTCTGTGACTTCCAGCACCGCCGGGTATTTCTTTGCCCATGCCAGAACGCCATATTGCACCACAAATTCAATGTCGGCGATACCGCCGGCGCCCTGCTTGAGGTCAAACAGCTCCTCCACACTGCGATCCAGATTACTGCGCATGCGCTCGCGCATCTCGCGCACTTCACGCCGAAGCTCAGCCACATCGCGCGTCTGCGCCAACACCTCTGCCCGGACCCCGGCAAAGTCCTCGGCAATGAACTCATCTCCGCCGACCACGCGCGCGCGCACCAGGGCCTGATGCTCCCAGGTCCAGGCCTTTTGCAGCTGATAGTCGCGGAAGGACTCCACACTGTTGACCAGCATGCCGGCATCACCGCTCGGACGCAGGCGCAGATCCGTCTCATAGACCACACCCGCAGCCGTGGGCGTGGAAAGCAGGTGCACCAGACGCTGGGCCAGACGGGCAAAAAACACAGGGTTGTCAACCTCACGGGCGCCCCGGGTCATCTGCGCCTCGCCCTGACTGTCATGCAGAAACACCAGATCCAGGTCCGAGCCGTAGCCCAGCTCCAGACCGCCCAGCTTGCCGTAGCCGATAATGGCGAAACGCGCCGGGCGAAGCTCATCGCCGTCACGGCACCAGGGCTCGCCATAACGCTCGCTGACCTGTTGCCAGGCCAGCGTCAGGACCCGTTCCAGAATCACCTCGGCGATCTCGGTGAGATAATCACTGACCCGCATCAGCGGCATATTGCCGACCACATCGGCGGCCGCCACCCGCAACACACTGGCGCCACGAAACCGGCGCAGCATATCCATTTGCTCTTCCAGATCCTCGCAATTGGCGAGCAACTCATCGAGCTCTTCACCCAGCGCCTCACGCTCCGGCGGTTGATAAAGCGTACGCGCATCCAGCAACTCGTCGAGCAACACCGGATAACGGGCAATCTGTGCAGCTATCCATGGACTGGCCGACACCAGGCGTGACAACTGCGACAGCGTCATGGGATTTTCGGCCAACAACATCAGATAATTGGAGCGCCGGGCAATCGATTCGATAATCCCCAGCAGGCGCTCCAGCGCCCGGTCCGGCCAGCGGGTGGCGCCGGCGGCGCCTATTAGCAACGGCATCAGCCGTGCCAGCCGGCCACGCGCGGTTTCAGTGAGGTTGCGATACAATCCGCCGTCGTGCAGCGCCTGCAGCCGCCGCAGCGCTTCGGCCGGCGCTTCCATGCCGGTCTCCGCCAGCACTTCCAGCGCGCGCTCTTCATCCAGGGATTGCTCCCACAGCGAGAGCAACTCCTGATCCTCGCCGTTATCCTCCTCGGTCTGGGGGCTTTCAAACACCTGGCTAAACTCCTGCGCCACATGTTCGCGGTGCACGCGCAACCGGCGGGAGAGCTCCTCCCAGTTTTCGCAATCAGCCGCGTAGGCCAGACGGGTCTGCTCCAGCGGGTCATCCGGCAACTCATGCACCTGCTGGTCATCCAGTTGCTGCAACCGGTTTTCCACTACCCGCAGAAAACGGTAGGCCGCATCCAGATGGCGCACCATGTGGGGCGCCAGCAGACCGCGCTCACCCAGCCGCTGGATCACCGGAATAATGCGCCGTATCTGCATGCCGCGATCATGCCCACCCCGGATCAACTGGAATACCTGACCCACGAATTCGACCTCGCGAATACCGCCCCGGCCCAACTTGATATTGTGTTCCAGCCCCTTGCGTTTGACCTCGCGCTCAATCATCTGCTTGAGCTCACGCAGCGATTCAATCGAGCCATAATCCAGATAGCGCCGATAAACAAAAGGCCTGAGCAGGGACATCAGCACCTCGCCCTGCTCGCGATCACCCGCCACCGGCCGCGCCTTGATCAGGGCGTAACGCTCCCACGCTCGGCCGTGGGTTTCATAGTAGGCCTCCATGCCGGCGAAACTGAGCACCAGCGGGCCGCTGTCACCAAAGGGCCGCAGCCGGGTATCCACCCTGAAGACAAAACCGTCGGCGGTGCGTTCGTTGAGCAGGGAGACCAGCTTCTGCCCCACGCGGGTAAAAAAGACTTCGTTGTCCAGACAACGCGCGCCGTCGGTCTGGCCGGCTTCGGGAAAAGCCAGAATGAGATCAATATCTGAAGAAAAATTAAGCTCGCGGCCACCGAGCTTGCCCATGCCCACCACCACCAGCCGCTGGGGCTCGCCTTCACGGCTGCGCGGTTCGCCGTATTTTTGCGCCAGGTGTTGATGGGCATAATCAAGCGCGGCATCGATACAGCCATCGGCCAGAGCGGAGAGATCCTCCAGGGTCACTTCCAGCTCTGCCACGCCGGCGATATCACGCCAGGCGATACGCACCATTTCGCGATTGCGTAAACCACGCAATTCACGCATTACCGCCGCGTCATCCTCACACCCGGCCAGCGCCTCACGCAGCCGTTCGGCAACGGGCTGTTGCGGTGGCTGCGTCGACAACCAGCCGCCCCCTGCCAGCTCACCCCAGGCTTGTGGGCGTTGTATACACCAGCGCGCCACAAAACGGCTACAGGCCCAGACCCGGGCCACGTCGGCTGCCTCCAGACCCTGCGGCCAGGGCGCCGCAGAATCCACTCCCGGCTGCTCCAGATATTTCTGGCAGGCCACCGTCAATTCTTCGTGAAGCGCTGCGGGCACCGCTTCAAGTGGCAGCAGATCAGACTGGCTGTGCTCCGACATCCTCCCCCCAATAGCCGCCGGAAACCGACGGACCAATCATTACCCCTGCTCGGTGCCGCCCACCGTCAGGGCATCCACTTTCAGCGTCGGCTG
>SLRW01000122.1 GCA_007130745.1 Gammaproteobacteria bacterium | reverse complement strand
GCCTGGGCGTCTTCGTCGTGCTCGGACTGGGCGAACATATCCAGCGCAATCCATTCCGGATCGGTCTGGCCATCACAAACCACCAGGATTTCCGAGGGGCCGGCGATCATGTCAATGCCCACCACGCCGTATACCAGGCGCTTGGCGGCCGCCACATAGCGATTGCCCGGGCCGGTGATCTTGTCTACCGCCGGCACCGTTTCGGTCCCCCAGGCCATCGCCGCTACCGCCTGGGCGCCACCCAGCATGAATACCCGGTCTACCCCGGCCACCGCAGCGGCGGCCAGCACCATGTCATCCAGCTCGCCATCGGGCGCCGGCACGCACATGATGATCTCGCCTACCCCGGCCACCCGGGCCGGCACCACGTTCATCAGTACCGTGGAAGGATAAGCGGCCTTGCCGCCGGGCACGTATACACCGGCCCGGTCCAGCGGCCGCACCGTCTGGCCAAGCACCGTGCCATCGGCTTCTTCGTAGGACCAGGACTCGCCACGCTGGCGCTCGGCATAACGCCGCAGGCGCCCGACAGCCACTTCCAGCGCCTCGCGCTGCGCCTCGCCCACCCGCGCCAGCGCCTCGGTCAGGCGTGCCTGCGGCACTTCCAGCGCCGCCCCGCTGTCCAGCGCCAGACGGTCAAAACGACGGGTGTACTCAAGTAGCGCCGCGTCTCCGCGCTGGCGCACATCGGCAAGAATGCCGCTGACCACATCAAACACACCGGCGTCATCAGCCTCCAGGCGTGACATCAGACTGTCGAGTCGGCGACCGAAATCGCCATCACGGGTATTCAGGCGCTTGATGTTCAACTGCTGCTCCGCCACTGACACTTACTCCTGCGCCACGGCTGACGCGGCCTTGTCGCCCGGCACGGCCTGTCGCAGTGCATCAATGAATTCACGCACCCGGCGGTTACGGGTCTTGAAGGCCACCTTGTTCACGATCAGGCGCGAACTGATATCCGCCACATGCTCCCGTGCCACCAGACCATTGGCCCGCAAGGTGCCGCCGGTATCCACCACATCCACGATGCAGTCGGCCAGCCCCAGCACCGGCGCCAGCTCCATCGAACCATAGAGCTTGATCAGCTCTACCTGCTGGCCCCGACCGGCAAAAAACCGCCGGGTGGTATTGATGTATTTGGTCGCCACGCGTAGCCGCCCGTCGGGCATCACCGCGCCCTCGCGCGCCGCAGTCATCAGGCGGCAACGGGCAATCCCCAGATCCAGCGGCTCGTAAAGCCCGTCGCCACCGTGCTCCATAAGCACGTCCTTGCCCGCCACGCCCAGATCAGCCGCGCCATATTCGACATAGGTGGGCACATCCGAGGCACGCAGGATGAGCAGGCGCACATCGGCAACGCTGGTCTCAAGCACCAGCTTGCGACTGCTGTCCGGATCCCCGTGCACCTCGATGCCCGCGCGCTCAAGCAGTGGCAGGGTTTCCCTGAAAATCCGCCCCTTCGACAGGGCTATCGTCAGGGGCCGCTGTTGTGTTGCCGTACTCATCCGCAGCCTCCGCTAGCCCGGTATCCGGCGAATACTGGCACCGAGCTGACCCAACTTTTCCTCAATACATTCATAGCCACGATCAATGTGATAAATACGATCCACGAAGGTTTCACCCTCGGCCACCAGACCGGCGAGCACCAGGCTGGCCGAAGCACGCAGGTCGGTAGCCATCACCGGGGCGCCGTTGAGATGTTCCACGCCGGTAACGACGGCAACGTTGCCTTCGACCCGGATCTTCGCACCCATGCGCTGCATTTCCTGCACATGCATGAAGCGGTTTTCAAACACCGTTTCGGCAATGGTTGAAACTCCCTCGGCCACCAGATTCATGGCCATGAACTGCGCCTGCATATCGGTCGGGAACCCCGGGTAAGGCGCTGTGCGTATATCCACCGCACGCGGACGCTGCCCGCGCATGTCCAGCTCGATGACATTATTTTCCACGCGCAACTTTGCACCGGCCTCACGCAGTTTCTGCAACACGGCATCCAGGGTCTGCGGACAACTGTTGCGGACTACCACATGGCCCTGGGTGATGGCGGCGGCAACCAGATAGGTACCGGTCTCAATGCGATCAGGCAGCACATCGTATTCGCACCCATGCAGCCGGCGCACCCCCTGTATGGTCAGGGTATCCGTACCCGCGCCGCGTATGCGCGCACCCATAGCGATCAGAAAGTTAGCCAGGTCCACTACCTCGGGCTCGCGCGCGGCATTCTCGATTACCGTCTCACCGTCGGCCAGGCAGGCGGCCATCATCAGATTTTCCGTGCCCGTGACCGTCACCGTATCGAGCACTATGTGTGCCCCCTGAAGCCGACCGGCGCGGGCAATGATGTAACCATTGTCGACATTAATCTCCGCGCCCATGGCGCGCAGCCCTTCGATGTGCAGATCCACCGGCCGCGAGCCGATGGCACAGCCCCCGGGCAGGGAGACCTCGGCTTCGCCATGGCGGGCCAGTAGCGGACCCAGCACCAGAATCGAGGCGCGCATGGTTTTGACCAGGTCATAGGGCGCGGCAAAACTGTTGATCGTGCGCGGGTCCACCTCCACCGCCATACGATCGCCCAGAGTGACCTGCACGCCCATGCGCCCCAGCAACTCAATGGTAGTGGTCACATCATGCAGATGTGGCACATTCCCCACCCGCACCGGCGAGTCAGCCAGCAGGGTAGCCGCAAGTACCGGCAGAGTGGCGTTCTTGGCGCCGGAGATACGCACCTCGCCGTCAAGCGCACCATTGCCGCGGACGATCAGTCGATCCACCGTGTGTAACTCCCTGTGTGCGGCACCCGCTCAGCCGGCGATTGCCAGTGTTCGGGCAAGGCCAGGACTGCTGCCCGGCTTCAGCCCACGTTCTGAAATTCCGACGGCGTTTGCGTTTTCAGAGAAAGCGCGTGCACCTCGCCACCCATGCGCGCGCCCAGCGCGTCGTAGACCATGCGATGACGACTGAGCACCGGCTTGCCCTCAAAGGCCTCCGCGACCACCAGGGCCTGAAAATGCGTACCATCATCCCCGTAGACCTCCACCCGCGCATCGGGGAGGTGGGACTCGATCATTTGTTTGATCGCTTCCGGTGTCATATACAATCTCTCCGGATAGAGGCCAGATCCGGCCAACACAAAGCTGCAAGTGTGCCAATGATATAGAAAAGCGCCGCGCCGCGAAATGCCGGACGCGCCTCACACAAGCCCGAACGCGACAGGACCCGCTGAGACGTGACGAATTGATCAGCGCTTGCTTAAAACTCCGTTATCATATCCGGCTGCAGCCTGTGGAACCCTGCCATGTTCGTTTATGCCGTCACCGTCATTCTTGCCCTGGCCACACTGGTATGGGGTGCTGATCGCTTCGTGCTGGGCGCTTCGCGCAGCGCGCGGGCGATGGGACTACCGGCGTTGCTGGTTGGCCTGACGGTGGTCGCCATGGGCACCTCGGCGCCGGAACTGATGGTCTCGACTACGGCTGCCCTGCAGGGCAGCCCCGGCATTGCCATCGGCAACGTACTGGGCTCGAATATCGCCAACATTGCCCTGATCCTCGGCCTCACCGCCCTGGTTGCTCCCATTGCTGTCTATTCCCGCTTGCTGCGCCGCGAGTTCCCTGCCCTGATACTGACTACAGCGCTGGGCATCCTGCTCATGGCCAACAACCAGCTCACACGCATCGACGGGGTTATTCTGCTGGTCGCCTTTATTGCCCTGCTGGCCTGGATTGGCTGGCTTGCGCGCCACGGCGCCAGCAACGACCCTCTGGTATCCGGCCATGTCACGGCCCGCCTGTCCCTGCCTCCGCTGTGGCGCAACCTGTGCTGGCTGGTGACGGGTTTGCTGGCGCTGTTAGCAAGTGCCCGGCTGCTGGTATGGGCTGCCAGCAACATGGCTCTGGAACTGGGTGTCAGCGAAACTGTGATCGGGCTGTCGGTAGTCGCCGTGGGCACCAGCCTGCCGGAACTGGCCACCTCCATCGTCGCTGCCCTGCGCCGGCAATTCGATATCGCCATTGGCAATATCATCGGCTCCAATATGTTCAATATCCTGGCGGTGCTGATGCTGCCGGCCCTGCTGGCGCCCGGCCAGTTGCCGGCCGGCATCCTGGTGCGCGACCTGCCCCTGATGGCGGGGCTAACCCTGTTGCTGTATCTGATGTGCCGGGGCTGGCCCTCACCCTACGCCATCACCCGCCGTGAAGGCCTCGTGCTGTTGGGTATTTTTATTGCGTATCAGAGCTGGCTGTTCGTGCTCGGCAATGGCTGATGCCGCAAACCGGCTGCAGCGCGAGGGCAGTCTGGGCTATGCTGTGCCGCGACAATGCCGTGGCCGGCACAAGCCGACGGCCACACCGGAGCAACAATGGACAACAACGCACTCAAAAATATGGCCCGGGCGGTGCTGCGCACCGAAGCCGACGCCGTGCTGGCTCTGAACGATCGCATTGACGATGACTTCATCCGCGCTTGCGAGATACTGCTCGCCTGTCGCGGGCGAATTGTTGTCACCGGCATGGGCAAATCCGGCCATATCGCCAACAAGATTGCCGCCACCCTGGCCAGCACCGGCAGCCCGGCCTTTTTCCTGCACCCGGCCGAAGCCAGCCACGGGGATCTGGGCATGATCACCGCCCGTGATGTGGTAGTGGCTATTTCCAATTCCGGTGAAACCGCCGAAATCATCACCCTGCTACCCATCATGAAGCGTCTGGGTATTCCCCTGGTTACACTTACCGGCAACCGCAATTCCACCATGGCCGGCGCCGCCGATGTAGACCTGGATGTCTCAGTGGACCACGAGGCCTGCCCCCTGGGGCTGGCGCCTACCGCCAGCACCACCGCGGCCCTGGCCATGGGAGATGCGCTGGCCATATCGCTGCTGCAGTCACGGGGCTTCACCGAAGAAGATTTTGCCCGTTCTCACCCCGGAGGGTCCCTTGGCCGACGACTGCTGCTGCGGGTTGAGGACATCATGCACGCCGGCGACAAGACCCCCAGGGTGACGCTCGGAACACCCCTTGGCGAGGCACTGGTTGAAATGTCGCGCAAGGGACTGGGCATGACCTGCGTGGTGGACACGGATGGCCGTCTCCAGGGCATTTTCACCGACGGCGACCTGCGGCGCACCCTGGATCGGCCACTGGATGTGCGCGCCACGCCCATAGAAGCGGTCATGACACCCAATTGCCGCAGCGTACAGGCCAATATGCTCGCCGCCGAAGCTCTCAATATCATGGATAGCACCAGGATTAACGCCCTGGTGGTAGTCGACGACGAGCAACGTGTGCGCGGCGCGCTGAACATGCATGACCTGCTGCGCGCGGGGGTTGTATGAGCCGTTCTGGCCACAACAAGCCATTACAGGCTCGTCTGGTCGGGATTCGGCTGGTGGTCTTTGACGTTGATGGCGTACTCACCGACGGGCGCATCTACCTGACGGCCGACGGCGAGGAAATGAAGGTATTTCATGCCCGCGATGGCCTGGGTATCCGTATGCTGCGCCGGGCCGGCATTGAAGTCGCGGTCATTTCAGGACGTCAGTCCGAGGTCGTCAATCGGCGCATGTCAGCACTGGATGTGG
>SLRW01000101.1 GCA_007130745.1 Gammaproteobacteria bacterium | reverse complement strand
TTGGGCCAAAGGGCACTATTCGGGGTGATGCCGGACTGGAATCCGGCCGAGATTATCGGTACCCGCCCGGGCCGGCTGGCCACCAGTCTTTATCGCATGCTGGTGATGGATGAAACCTGGGCCCGCCAGCGCGCCGGGTATGGGTACCGGGATGTGCGTCCGCAGCCGTTACTGGTGAGCTTTGCCGGTCATCCCTACGTGGATGTGCGCGCCAGCTTCAATTCCTTCGTGCCTGCGGCACTGGAGGATGGCCTGGCCGAACGGCTGGTGGATTTTTATCTGGACTGGCTGGCGCGTCATCCGCAGCTGCATGACAAGGTTGAGTTTGAGGTGGTGCCGACCTGTCTTGCGCTGGATTTTGCGCGCTGGCAACGCCGGCTGGCGGAGCAGGGTGGTTTCGCTGCCGATGAAATTGAGGCGCTGCGCACGGCGCTGCTGGCCATTACCTGCCAGGCCTTTGACCGTAACGCTACGGACATGGCCGCGCTCGAAGTGCTGGAGCAGCGCTTTGAACGCCTGCGTGAGGCAGATATTCCCCCGCTGGAGCGCGCCTGCTTGCTGCTCGAGGATTGCCGCACGCGCGGCACCCTGCCGTTTTCGCATCTGGCCAGAAGCGCCTTTGTGGCGGTGACCCTGTTGCGTTCGGCGGTGTATGAAGGCGTGATTGCGCAGGAAGACATGGATGATTTTCTCAATACCATCCGCAGCGTCAGCCACACCCTGACCGAAGACGCGCATGCTACCGCCAACGGCAAGATGGCCTGGCCGGAGTTTGTGGAAAAATACGGGCACTTGCGTCCCGGCACCTACGACATCAGCTCACCGAGCTATGCTGCGGATCCCGAGGCCTACCTGGGCCCGGTGGTGGCGCGGGCTGCTGAAGTGCCACCGTCCCATGCCGGCGCCAGCGAGCGCTGGAGCAAGGTGCGCGGAAAATTTGCCGCTGCGCTGGGCAAGGTCGGCCTGCCGGATGATATTGATCGCATCGAGGCGTTCATGCGCGGGGCCATTGAAGGCCGCGAATACGCCAAGTTTGCGTTTACCCGCAATCTCTCGGCGGCGCTGGACGCACTGGTGGCCTGGGGGGAGGCGCACGGCGTGAGCCGCGAGCAACTGGCGCATGTCAGCATTGATGACCTGCTGGCCCTGCGTACTGGTACCGCCGTGGTGGCCGATGTCGGGGAATGGGTGCGCCAGCGGGCCGCCGAGGGCGCCGCCTGGGTGCATCGGGCTTCGGCCGTGGAGTTGCCGCCCCTGATTACCCGGGCGGAGGATTTCTCGGTGTTCGTCTATCCCGGTAGTGAGGCCAATTTTATTGGCAGCGGGCAGGTGGTGGCTGAATGCATGGAACTCAGTGAGCCGGGTGCGGAGAAAGTTGAGCTGAGGGGGCGCATTGCCATGATTCCGCAGGCCGATCCCGGCTATGACTGGCTGTTCGGTCGCGACATTGCCGGGTTGATCACCATGTATGGGGGCGCCAATTCCCACATGGCCATCCGTGCCGCCGAGTTCGGCCTCCCCGCTGCTATCGGCGTGGGGGAAACCCGCTACCGGGCATTGAGTGGCGCCGGCATGCTGGATCTGAACTGCGCCAATCGTCAGATCCACGTGGTGCGATGATGCGTATCGGGCTGACCCAGCGCGTTGAAGTGACCGGCCACGGCGAGCGTCGTGATTGCCTGGATCAGCAATGGCAGCTTCTGCTCGGGCAAATCGGTTATGACGTGATCGCTGTACCCAACCGGCTGTCCGCTCCCGGGGCGTGGGCCGGGCGGATGGGTCTGCGGGGTCTGGTTCTTACCGGCGGCAATGATCTGGCGGAGTTGCCCGGTGCCTCGAATCCCGCGCCGGAGCGCGATCGCACCGAAGCTCGCCTGCTGGAATGGGCGGTTGCCACGGGTTGCCCGGTGCTTGGTATCTGTCGCGGGTTGCAGCTGATCAATGTCTGGCAGGGGGGGGTGCTGGGCCGTGTGGACGGACACGTGGCCTGCCGACATCAACTGGAGATATGTATTGACGGTCTGCCGGGCCTGAGCCATCAGCGGGAGGTGAACAGCTTTCATGCGTGGGGGGTGCCGGCAGAGGGCCTGGGGGATGAACTCGAGGCGCTGGCCCGGGATGCCGATGGCAGGATAGAAGCGCTGCGTCATCGCACGCGGGCGTGGCTGGGCATCATGTGGCATCCGGAACGTGAACAACCGTTCTCGGAGGCCGATCTTCAGCTGATTGGCAATCATTTCGGGGAGATTGAGTGAAGTCGCGTGCGATTGTTCTGGCGGCAGGGCAGGGTACGCGCCTGCGGCCCCTGACCGATGACCGGCCCAAGTGTCTGGTGGAGCTGGCCGGCCAGCCATTGTTGCATCGCCAGCTTGCGGTCATGCGCCAGGCCGGTATCGAAGACATTACCCTGGTGGGCGGTTATCGGCATGAGCAGCTCGATGCCGCCGGCCTGCCGGTGGTGGTTAATCCACGCTTTGACAGCACCAATATGGTCAGCACCCTGTTTTGCGCCGAGGCGTTGATGGGCGAGGAGGCCGACCTGCTGATCGCTTATGGCGACATCGTCTATGAACCCCGGGTGCTGGCGGCGTTACTGGCCGGTTGTGCGCCCATTACAGTGGCGGTGGATCGCGAGTGGCGCCGCTTCTGGGAAGCCCGCATGGATGATCCGCTGGCCGATGCCGAAACGCTGGTACTGGAAGATGGCGACCGGGTGGTGGAGGTGGGCAAAAAGCCGGACAGCTATGAGCGTATCCAGGGTCAGTATATGGGACTGATCAAGGTGCGGGCGGATCAGGTGCCGGACTTCAGGCAGTTTTATGCCGGCCTTGATCGCGAAGCCAGCTATGACGGCAAGGATTTTGACAATATGTACATGACCAGCTTGATCCAGGCCCTGATTGATGCCGGCCGGGATGTGCGTGCCGCCTTTACCGACAACGGCTGGCTGGAGGTCGATACGGTCGCGGATCTCGAGCTTTATCACCGCATGTATGAGGATGGCCGGCTGGCGGACTTTATTGATCTGGAACGCGCGGCCTGATGCAACGATGGTTTGAAGCATGGCGCCGTTTCCGGCGTGAACGGGCCGGGGCACGGGCTTTTCGTGCCTTGCCCCGGGCGCGGCGACGGATTGTGTTCTATACCGAGGGGCCGGGCTACTGGTCGCATTTTGAGCCTGTTTTCAGGTCTTTGCGCGATGATTACGGCGAGCAAGTGCTTTATGTCACTTCGGCTGAAAATGACCCGCTGCTGGTATCCCCACCCCCCGGCCTGGTGCCCTTTTATATCGGCTCGGGCACGGTGCGCACCCTTTTTTTTGCTGGCCTGGATGCCGATGTCGTTCTGATGACCATGCCCGATTTGCAGACCTACCACATCAAGCGTTCACCCCACGGTGTGCATTATGTGTATCTGCATCATTCGCTGGTGAGCACCCACATGGTATATCGCCCGGCGGCTTTTGATCATTTTGACAGCATGCTTTGTGCGGGGCCGCATCATGTAGCCGAGACCCGCGTCCGCGAGAAACTGCAGGGATTGCCGGCCAAAACCCTGGTTGAGCATGGCTATGGCAGGCTGGACGCGATTCTCGCCCGGGGCAGGGCAGGGCCACCGGCGCGCGCAGCCGATGCCCCGCCCGAGGTCCTGGTGGCGCCCTCCTGGGGCGATCAGGGGTTGATTGAGCAGCATGGCGACAGGGTGATGGAACCACTGTTGGCGGCCGGTTTCCGGGTAACGCTGCGGCCGCACCCAAGGACCCGTCAATTCCATGGCCGGGTGCTGGATGCTATCGCGGCGCGCCATGCTCAGCATGACAATTTCCGGCTCGATGAGGATATCAGTGGGCACGACTCACTGCTGGCGGCGGATCTGATGGTCAGTGACTGGTCGGGGGCGGCCCTGGAGTTTGCCTTCGGGCTGGAGCGTCCGGTGCTGTTCGTGGATGTGCCGCGCAAGGTGCAGAACCCGGATTACGCCGCACTGGGGATTGAGCCGCTGGAGGCGCAGATTCGCGAGACGCTGGGTGAGATAGTGTCCGCTGATGATCTGGCCACGCTGGGTCGCCGGGCACAAGCGTTGCTGGCGCAGGCGCCAGAGTGGCAGGCGCGTATTCGCGAGGCACGTTGTCAGCATGTATTCAATCCGGGGGCCAGTGGCCGGGTCGCCGCAGACTATCTGGTTTCGCTGACGCGAGGCACTCCTGACAGTGGCTGAGGCAATTAATACGCTGGAACGGCTGGCCACCCTGGCTGAAGCTGAACCCGGGCAGGCGGTTGTCTGGGCCGAGCTGGCGATGATCTGCCGCAAGGTGGATGTGGGCCGCCGGTTGTTGCACGAATATGCTTCCGGCTAGTGTCAGCCGCAAACACCTGAGCCTTTGTCAGAGCAGCAGTGGCCCCGCGTGCTTGAGCGCTGGGAGCGGTTGATCGTACGGGCCCGGGAAACGGGGCAGCCTGCGGCGCGGCGGCTGAAACTGATTAACACCGGCTTCAGGATGCTGGACCTGTGGCGCGCCTGTGACGGTGGAGATGATTCCTGCATAGCCGGTTTGCAATCGGGATTGCGCCAGGAACTGGAGTCGCTTGTCCATGACTGAACTGCCGCTGACCGTGCTGGTGCATGAAGGCCCCACGGCGCGGGCTTATCTGGAATTGATGCGGCGTGCCGGGTGGCGGCCGCGTCACATTGTGGTGATGGCTTACGAACGCATCCCCGGGCATGGCGGTCGGCCGGGGCGCTGGATTCCGGTGCCGGACTGGCGCCGGCGCTACCAGTTGTGGGCCCAGGAGCAGTTGCTGATGCACTGGCCGCGGCGGATCAGGGCCCGCCTGCCGGCGTTTTATGAGGCGCTGATGTCGGGGTTGCAGCAGTGGCATCCTGCGGCGCCGGAGATCATGGCCTCAATTCTTTCTCCGGCTTGTTGGGATCATTACGCCGGGCAGGTCAGTTTCTGCGCCGTCAGCGGTCTGGATGACCCCCGCCTGAGAGGAAGGCTGTCCCGCGAATCGCCGGGGTATGTGCTGTTTACCGGTGGCGGCCTGGTACCTTCTTCCCTTTTGGCGCTGGACAATCTGCGTTTTCTGCACGTGCATCCGGGCTGGTTGCCGGCGGTGCGTGGGGCGGACGGTTTGCTGTGGTCGCTATTGTTATTTGGTCGACCTGCTGCGAGTTGTTTTTTCATGACGCCGGGGCTGGATGAGGGCGAGATTTTATGGCGCGGGGAGTTTGATCCGCTGCAATTTGAGTTGCCACCGCTGGCGGGGGTGGATTATGACACCCGCTATCGTGCGATCTTTTCCTTTATTGACCCGTTGCTGCGGGCACTGGCGTTAAGCCGGTTGCTGGAAGCGTCACACCGGTCGCAAACATTGCCGCAAGCCCTGGCTCAGGGCGCGCACGAAGGCGAGGTGTATCATTTCATGCACCCTGAACTGCGCGATTGCGCAATTGACCGTCTGTTCTGAAGGGTGTCGGGTCAGGCGCCGCAGGGCGTTTTCAGCGCAGCCCGAAGCGGCGGCGGAAAATCAGCCACAGCATTTGCAAGCCTGTCCGCAAGATGCCGGTGAAGCCGCGGGAGTGTTTTGATACGCCACCAATGCGCGGGCGGTAGGTTACCGGGATCTCGATGATCTTGCCGTTGGTGCGCAACATTTCCACCATCAT
>SLRW01000065.1 GCA_007130745.1 Gammaproteobacteria bacterium | reverse complement strand
GCCGAGCCGGGCTGGACCTTGGGTCCCGCGTCACCGCGCAGCACCACCACGATCACGACCAGCACGGCCACGAACAGCAGATTGGAGATGATCCGCCGCAGCAGATCCAGCCCCCGCCCCAAAGCGCCAAAAAACTTCCTCACCGGCCCTTTTGAATTGCTCATGTATTCACTCCAGCTTCCCTGTTCATGGTGTTTCAGCGGGTATCACGGCGCTGCTCGTACAAACGCGCCTGCACCCGTTGCAACTCGTGTTCAAGCATACTGCGCCGCGCGCGATCATCAGTCTGGCGCAGCATGACCCTGTACAGTCGTGCGGCGTCCTCCAGCTCACCCGCCTCAGCCAGGGCGCGGGCAGCATGATAACGCGCCGCCTGCCCCCACTGGCTGGCGCCTTCCTGACCATCAAGCACTGCTGAACGCATAAAATGCATACCCGCCTCCTGATGGCGTTCCAGCGCAGTGTAGGACTCACCCTTCCAGAACATGATCTCACGCCGGCGCCGGCTATCCACCCCCGTAGCCAGCACCGCATCCAGCAAGGCCAGCGCCTCTTCATGGTGACGCAAGGCCTGGATATCAAAAATCACCTGCATCATACGGTCCAGAGCGGCCCCGGGAATATCGTGCCGCTCCTCCAGAGTCCGGCCCAGCACTCTGGCCCCGGCAGCGGCATCACCCGCCAGCACCAACACTCGAGCCCGACGCACTTCCCAGCTCAGCGCTTCGCTGTCTTGCGGCGGCGCTTCCAGATCCCGCAACCAGCGTGAAGCGGCAGCCACTTCCCCGGCATCCACAAGCACATCCGCCAGATAATGCCCCACGTGCTCCGGACGTTTTGCGCCGACAGGCAGATGAAGATCCCGATACAGACTATCCAGCACCCAGATATCGGCGGCGCCGGCCAGCAGGGAACGGGCAAAATCTTCGTGGGCCTCGCGGGCAGCGCCTGCCTCCGGTGAACGCCAGGCTACCACCGCCAGCAGTGCCCTTGCCTGCGTCGCCTGCTCACTGGCGAGGGCTTCGGCCAGCTCGAACCAGGCCGCATCTTCGCCCACCATCAAACCCTCGCGATTACCCAGGGCAAGCCCCAGCGCCAGATAAGGCGACCAGGGTTTGCCCTCGAGTGCAAACAGGGGGTCGGGTTCCAGTTCCAGCGGCGCGCCGGCCAGGGCACGTTCCCAGGCCCCGATTTCCACCACCAGGTCCTCGTCCTTGCGGGCGGCACGCACCACAGTCAACCACAACCCGCGGCGCATGCGCGCATCCATGTCATCGCGACCGGCCAGGCTGGAGGCCCTTACACGCGCGCCTCCGGCGTCCATCTCACCCGCCGCGACCAGTGCGAAAAGACGCAGCATCAGGGCTTCGGAATCATCCAGATCCGCAAGCAACTCCAGGGCATCATCAGGGCGCGCCTCATGTAGCAGAACACGCGCCTGCAACCGCCGAAGTTCCGGGGCATCGCCACCATGGTCCTGACGATAACGCTGGATGGCGATATCGGCATCACCGTGACGCCCTTCAAGCAGATAACTGCGAATGACCATGCGCCGGTATTCACGGAAAACCGCTTCGTCCGCCGCCGAGGACGTCCACAACAACCCGCGCAGTACAGCCCGGGCCGCTTGCGGCTGTCCACTGTCTAGCAACGCTCCGGCCTTGAGCGTAAGCGCCCACAGCCGGAATTCATCAGGCACTTCGTCCGGCAACACCCTCACCCGGTCAACCAGGCCGGACCAGTCCTCATGCCGCCGATGAATCTCCAGGCGCTGCTGTTCCAGTTGCTGCCAGGCCGGATCCGCCGGATCCATATCCTGCTGGTGGGCATCAATAAAGCGGATAGCGGTCCCGGTGGCACCCAGTCGCGCCATGGTGGACACATCGTCAAGTGACAGGGGCATAGCCGCAGGCGCGGCCATTACCAGCACCAGGCCCACAACCAACCTGCGGACTGTCAGGGTTCCAGGCATGCTTTCCACCATTGGTCGCGGCCGGTACTGGCCGCACCGTGCCATTATCAACGCCGCACGCACAGAGGCAAGGCCCGAAACACCAGACAGGAACAAAAACGGGCGCCTCAAGGCGCCCGTTTTTGACCAACCACCAACCGCGGTCAACTCTTGTCGACCGCCTTGTTGTTCTCGCGTGCACCCACCTTTTCCTTGATGCGGGCAGACTTGCCGCTGCGCTCACGCAGATAGTAAAGCTTGGCCCGGCGCACATCACCCCGGCGGCGCACTTCAATGCGCTCCACTGCGGGACTGTAGGTCTGGAACACACGTTCCACGCCCTCGCCGTGAGACACCTTGCGCACCGTGAACGCGGAGTTCAGACCCCGATTACGACGTGCAATCACTACGCCCTCGAAGGCCTGCAGGCGTTCACGCTGACCTTCCTTCACCCGCACCTGCACCACCACGGTATCGCCGGGGGCGAAGTCGGGGATTTGCTTGTTCATCTGCTCGGCTTCGAGCTGCTCGATTATATTGCTCATGATTCTGTCCTGCGCCTTGAGGCCATTTTGCCACTGGCCGCCGGCCTCGCCGACGGCATCCTTTCAATCTTCAAGCTCACGCCGGTACTCCGCCAGCAGCGCGCGTTCCTCTTCATTCATGCCGCGTTGTTCCAGCAGCTCCGGACGTCGTTCCCAGGTCCGGCCCAGTGCCTGCTTGAGCCGCCAGCGACTAATCGTCGCATGGTCACCGCCCAACAGTACTGCCGGCACCCGCTGCCCCTCGAAATCTTCAGGGCGCGTGTATTGCGGGCCTTCCAGCAGGCCGTCCATGAACGAATCCCGCTGCGCCGATTCCGGGTCGCCCAGCACCCCGGGTAACAGCCGGCTGACCGCATCAATCACTACCATCGCCGCCGGTTCACCGCCGCTAAGCACGTAATCGCCGATGGATAATTCTTCATCGACTTCCGCCCGCAGCAAACGTTCATCCACGCCTTCATAGCGTCCGGCCACCAGAATCATGGCCTCGCGCTGTGCCAACGTCACCGCCCGGGCCTGGTCCAGCACCGCGCCCTGCGGTCCCAGCCAGGTCACCGGCGTACCCGCCGGTGCGGCTGCACGTGCCGCGCGGATGGTCGTGCGCAGCGGCTCCACCGCCATCAGCATCCCCGGCCCGCCCCCGTAGGGACGGTCATCCACGCTGGCATGCCGGTCGGTGGCGTAATCGCGCGGGTTCCAGTTGGTCAATGCCACCTGACCGCTGCGTACGGCACGTCCGCAGACGCCGTATTCGGCAACCGGCCGGACCATCTCCGGAAACAGCGTCACCACGTGAAAATGCATAACGCGGCGCTCAGAACTCCGGATCCCAGTCCACCACGATGCGCCCTGACTGCATATCCACCTCGCGCACCGCATGTCCCGGTGTAAACGGAATCAGCCGCTGGCGCGAGCCGGCCACCACCAGTACATCGTTGGCGCCGGTTTCCATCAGCGATTCCACCCGGCCCAGGTTCTCGCCCTCGACCGTCTCTACATTCAGGCCGACCAGATCAACCCAGTACCAGCCATCATCAAGAGCGGGCAGTTGCTCGCGACGGATCATGATGTCGCGCTGCAACAGGGCGGCGGCCTGGTCACGGTCATCCACGCCTTCCAGCCGGGCCACCAGGCCCTTGCCCTGCGGGCGCCACTCCAGCACCCGGAATTCACGCCAGCCATCATCCATGTGGATCAGCCAGGGCGTGTACTCAAACAGATTTTTCCTGGGCCGGGTTCCGGACCACACCTTGACCCAGCCCCTGACGCCAAACAGACCGCTGATACGGCCTATCGGCACCTGCTGCCGCTCATCCGCGTGCGGATGCAAATCGACAGCCTCCGTCAGGCTCAGGCCTCGGCCTTTGCAGCCTGTTTCAGCAGGCCGGCCACCCGCTCGCTGGGACGCGCGCCCTGACCAAGCCAGTACTCGGCCCGTTCGCGGTCCAGCCGCAGCTCTTCCTGCTGCCCGCGCGCCACCGGGTTAAAAAAGCCCAACCGCTCAATGAAGCGGCCATCACGGGCGCGCCGGCTGTCGGTAACCACGATGTGATAAAACGGACGACGCTTGGCGCCAGTGCGTGACAGACGAATCGTGACCATCGGTAAAGTACCACCTGCTTGACTGCAACTGCCCGGGGCTGAAAAAGGCACAACGGGCTTCGGATAAACCGGGCATTTTACGCGATTTGCACCAGATGTGAAGGGTTGCGGCACAAACAATCCACCTTTCTGTGCCTGAAGCCGTGCGAATCGTGATTCATACGGTTGTATTTCACTCGCTTCGCTCGGGTTCTTTCGCAGCCGGGCATAACAAAACCCGCTCAAGCGTGGCGAATTGATTAGCGTTATAATGCCCGCCATGCAGATCACGCTGACCCGCCCCGATGACTGGCACCTGCACCTGCGCGATGGCGCCGCGCTGGCCACTGTGGCGCCCTTTACCGCCGAACGCTTCGGCCGCGCCATCATCATGCCCAACCTCAACCCGCCAGTAACTGCGGTGGATGAAGCCGAGGCCTACCGCGGCAGAATCCTCCAGGCGCTCCCCGACAACAGCGACTTCGAGCCGCTAATGACGCTGTATCTCACCGACCGCACCAGTGCGGACGAGATCGCCCGCGCCGCCGAAGCCCCGCATGTGCACGCAGTAAAACTCTACCCCGCCGGCGCCACCACCAATTCCGAATCCGGCGTCACCGACATCGCCCGCGCCATGCCGGCGCTGGAAAAAATGGCCGAACTGGACCTGCCCCTGCTGGTACACGGCGAGGTCACCCGCGCCGAGATTGACATGTTCGATCGTGAGCAGGTGTTTATAGAGGAAGTACTGGCGCCCTTGCTGGAGCGACTGCCCGCGCTGCGCGTGGTATTCGAGCACATCACTACCGCCGCGGCCGTCGATTTTGTGCGCGCAAGCAGTCATCGCATCGGCGCCACTATTACCCCGCAGCACCTGCTGTATAACCGCAATGCGCTTTTCAGTGGCGGGCTGCGCCCGCATATGTTCTGCCTGCCGGTACTCAAGCGCGAGCGCCACCGCGCCGCTCTGGTCGAGGCCGCCACCAGCGGCAATCCGCGATTTTTCCTCGGCACCGACAGCGCCCCCCATCCCCGCCATGCCAAGGAAAGCGACTGCGGCTGCGCCGGCATCTTTTCTGCCCACTGCGCCATCGAGTTGTATGCGGAAGTCTTCGAGCAGGCCGGGGCACTGGAACGCCTGGAGGGCTTCGCCAGCCACTTCGGCGCCGACTTCTACGGCCTGCCCCGCAACCAGGGCACCATCACCCTCAGGCGCGAACCCTGGCAACCCCCGGCCACCCTGCCCATGGGCGAGGACACGCTGGTCCCCCTGCGCGCCGGCGAAACAGTCGCCTGGCGGCTCCCGCGCGAAGCGCGGGCGTTGTAGGTTTTAGGTTTTAGGTTTTAAGACTTCTTCTTCTCGCGCGCTACGCGCGCATCGTAATTGAAATTCGTCGCGCTGAAGCGCGACACAACCGCGCCAAAGGCGCGTCTACTTAAAACCTAAAACCTAAAACGCCGCGCGGAGCGCGGGATGAATCGCAATGCGATTCGCCTTGCTTTATGCTGCGCGCATGTCAGAGGTGCGTATCCCCCCCGAGTTCAAGGTCATGGCTACCCGCTTTCGCGGCTTTTTGCCCGTGGTGGTGGACGTGGAAACCGGCGGTTTCAACAACCGTACAG
>SLRW01000099.1 GCA_007130745.1 Gammaproteobacteria bacterium | reverse complement strand
GTCAGTTTGGGGCCACGGGCATTGGCCACGGCCTGAATCAACTTGGCGCTGTGCTTGACCTGCCCGCGGCGTTCCACTTCAGTGCCGACCATGAAGCCGGTGGTGTTCTGCAGGAACAGCAATGGCGTATACGACTGATCGCAAAGCTGGATGAACTGTGCCGCCTTATTGGCCGCCTGCGGCGTAATCGGGCCGTTATTGGAGACAATCCCCACCCGCTTGCCGCCGATACGGGCATGACCACAGACCGTCCCCGGATCAATCTCCGGCTTAAAGGCAAGAAAACGAGAACCGTCCACCAGCCGTGCAATAATATCCTCGGCCATCACCGGCTTTTTTCGATCCTCGGGATAAATACCGAGCAACTCTTCGGTGTCATAGCGCGGCGGCTCAATCGGCTCAACGCCGTTGAGCACCGGATCCAGCGGTAACTGGGCGACAATCTCGCGCGCAATGCGGATCCCGTCGCGGTCATCCGCAGCGAGATATTCGCCGGTGCCGGCCACGGTGGCATGCATCTCCGCACCGCCCAGCTCCTCGGCCGTGGCCTCCTCGCCGGTGCCGGCCTTGAGCAGCGGCGGCCCGGCCAGGAACAACTGGGTCTTCTCACGCACCAGTATGATGTAATCCGACAGCGCCACCTGGTAGGCGCCCCCGGCTGTGGCGTTGCCATGCGCCACAGTCACCTGCGGGATACCCCGGGCACTGAGCTGCGCCAGCTGGCAATACACCCGCCCGCCGTCGGTAAAGGTAGCCGGGCCCCACGGATCTGTGGCCATGGATTTGGCCGACAGATCGCCGCCGCCGCTTTCATGCAGCTGCACAATAGGCAGGCGGGTACGGAAAGCGATCTCCTGCAACCGCAGCAGTTTTTTCACATTGACCGGGGTGATGGTGCCGCCCTTGATGGCGTAATTCCACACCACGATCAGGCAGCGGCGCCCTGAAACATAACCGATGCCGGTAATCAGATTGCCGCCGGAGGTACTACCATCCTTGTCGTCGTACATACCGTAACCGGCAATGGAATTGAGCTCCAGGAAGGGGGTGCCGGGATCCAGCAAAAAGGCCAGGCGCTCGCGGGGCAACAATTTCCCGGCCTGGCGCGCGCGCGGCAGATAGGACTGCTCAGTTTCGCGCTGCTTGCGCTCTATATCACGCACACGCTCGACATAGGCACGCATATACTCGGCATTGGCCTGGAAACCCTCGCCGTTCACATCCAGCGTTGATTCAAGTACGGGCCCTGTCATTGCACTATTCCCCTGTTGCAGGCTGCAATCGGCAGCTTTATCACGACTTGCCCTCGATTTCGGCGACCACCTGACGTGGCTTGACCTGATCGCCCTTGCCCACCTTGAGGCTACTGAGCACCCCGTCGATATCGGCGCGAATCTGGTGTTCCATCTTCATGGCCTCAACCACCATCACCACCTGCCCCTGCTCGACCTGGTCACCTTCGCCGGCCAGCACTTCAATCACGGAGCCATCCAGCGGCGCGGTGAGAATACCGGTACCCGCGGCATCCACCGCCTCCGGCGGCAAATGCGTGACATCCTCGAAACGCCACTCCCGATCGGCGTGCTGCAGATGCAGCGCTTCGCCGTCGAATTCATAAACCAGGCGCCGGCGCACATTGCCAATCATATAGACAATCACGCCATCGACATGATCAAGCACCTCGATAGTCACTGGTAGTGGTTCTTCGGGCGTCTCTGATTCCATATCCAGGCTCACCGACACCTGCCAGGCCGCTGGCGCTTCATGACCACGTCCAATGGCCCGGATGGCCATCAGTTGGTCGGTTTCGCCATTAACCAGTCGCAGCAGACTGTCGATCTGGCTGGCGCCGCGCCAACCGATGCTAGCGGGGTCACGATCCCCTGCCCGGGCCAGATACACCGTTAGCGCTGCCAGCGCCCAGGCCTGCTCGTCGGGCGCCGGTGCACTCATGCTGGCGTCATCGCCCATGTGTTCGGCAATAAAAGCAGTAGTCACCTCGCCGGCGGCGAAAGCCGGATGATCACAGACGCGGGCAAGGAAATCGCGGTTGTGCACCACGCCCAGCAGCTCGATCCGGCGCAGGGCCGCCACCAGTTTGCGCCGGGCCTCGTCGCGGCTGGCGCCATAGGTGATGACCTTGGCAATCATGGGGTCGTAGTGCGGCGTGATTTCGCCGCCTTCGTGCACGCCATGGTCCACACGAACATCAAGCCCTTGCGGCAGACGCCAGCGCAGTACCCGGCCGGTCTGGGGCATAAAATCCTGCGCCGGATCCTCGGCATACAGGCGGGCTTCCATGGCATGACCCTGCAAAACCACCTGCTCTTGCCTGAGGGGCAGTTCGCCGCCTTCGGCCACGGCCAGCTGCCAGGCCACCAGATCCTGGCCTGTCACCAGCTCGGTCACCGGGTGCTCCACCTGCAAGCGGGTGTTCATTTCCATGAAAAAGAATTCGCCGCCGGCATCAAGCAGAAATTCCACCGTACCGGCGCCCGTATAATCGATCGCCCTGGCCGCCTGACAAGCCGCCTCGCCCATGGCTGCACGCAATTTTTCACTGATGCCGGGGCCCGGCGCTTCCTCGATCACTTTCTGGTGACGGCGTTGCACTGAGCAGTCACGCTCACCCAGATGGATCACATTGCCATGGGTGTCAGCAAACACCTGTACCTCGACATGGCGCGGTGACTGCACCGCGCGCTCCAGGATCAGAGTGTCATCGCCAAAGGCATTGCGGGCCTCGGAGCGAGCCGAGTCCAGCGCATCGCCGAAATCCTTCTTGTTCTCAACCAGCCGCATGCCCCGACCACCACCACCGGCGGCCGCCTTGATCAGTACCGGGTAACCGATGCGCTCGGCTTCCTTGCGCAAACGCCCGGGGTCCTGGTCTTCTTCCTGATAACCGGGGACACAGGGCACCCCGGCCTCAATCATGCGACGCTTGGCCGCAGCCTTGTGGCCCATCAATCGCATGGCCTCGGCAGAGGGGCCGATAAACACCAGCCCAGCCTTGTGACAGGCCTCGACAAATTCCGCGTTTTCAGCCAGAAATCCGTAGCCTGGATGCACGGCATCCGCTCCGGTGGCCCGGGCCGCTTCAATAATGCGCTGGATATTGAGATAGGACTCGGCGGCCTGCGGCGGACCGAGCCGCACGGCTTCATCGGCCAGCCGAACATGTCGCGCATGACGGTCGGCCTCGGAATAAACCGCCACCGTGGCATAACCGCAAGCCCGGGCACTGCCAATCACACGACAGGCGATTTCGCCGCGATTGGCCACCAGTACCTTGTGAAATGTCTGTCCCGCCATGGTCATTCCTTGTCAGAAACCGACAGCCACCTTCAGGATTTACGCCGTGAGGGCAGGATATCCATGAATTTGCAGATAATCCCGAGCATAATCTCATCGGCGCCGCCACCGATGGACATCAGGCGGCCATCCCTGAAAGCGCGGGTAATCGGTGTCTCGTTCATGAAGCCCATGCCACCGTAGTACTGCAGGCAACTGTCGGTCACCTCACGCATCAGGCGCCCCCCCTTGAGCTTGGCCATGGAGGCCAGCATGGTCACATCATTGCCGTCGGCATAATCGCGCCCGGCGCGATAGACCATGGAACGCAACGCTTCCACTTCAGTCTTGAGCTCGGCCAGACGAAAATGCACCGCCTGGTTATCGATAATGGGCTGACCGAAGGTCTTGCGCTCGCGGGTGTACTCAATAGTGGCCTCAATGGCCCGATCCATACCGGTCATGGAGGTCGCTGCCCCCCACAGGCGCTCTTCCTGAAATTGCAGCATCTGCAGGATAAAGCCCATGCCTTCTTCGCCGATACGATAGCGTACAGGCACGCGCACATTCTCGAAGAAAAGCTGCGCGGTATCCGAAGAGCGCATGCCCAGCTTGTCCAGCTTGCGGGCAACTGTGATGCCATCGCTGTCCATCGGCACCACGATCAGGGATTTGTTCTTCCAGGGTGACTCATTGCTGTCGCCGGTGACCGCCAACATACACATCCAGTCGGCTTGCGTACCGTTGGTGATCCACATCTTGCCGCCGTTGATAACGTAATCGTCGCCGTCACGTTTTGCGGTGGTCCTGATGGCGGCCACATCCGATCCCGCGCCGGGCTCGGACACGCCGATACAGGCTACCTGTTCACCGGCAATGGCCGGCGCCAGAAATTCCTTGCGCAGCTCATCCGAGCCATGTGCTGCCAGCGCCGGCGTGGCCATATCAGTCTGCACGCCAATGGCCATGGGCAGGGAGCCGCACTGGATATTACCGATGGCTTCGGCAAAGGCCAGCTGAAAAGTGTAATCGAGCCCCAGACCACCGTATTCCTCGGGCTTGTTAATGCCCAGCCAGCCCTGCTTGCCCATTTTGGCGAACAGTTCATGAGCCGGGAAAATCCCCGCCTCTTCCCATTCCTCGACATGAGGATTGATTTCGTTTTCAACGAATTTCTTTACCGAGCGCTGCAGCTCAAGGTGTTCTTCCTGGTAGATCACGGCTTCTCTCCGGCAGATGGACTCAGGGCACCCGTACAGGCGCAATCTAGCAACCAAGCAAGCGCTTGGTCAAGAAAATAGAACAGATCTCAAGTCTTAAGACGTCTTAAGACTTGAGATCTAAAACGGTATCGCATACTGAAAGGCAGAGACGGGGGGTACCTCAAGCAAAACGCATACTGATAAACACAACAGCTTCAGCGTTTTTTCTTGCGGTGGCGAATCAAACGCTGCCGCTGCTTCATCTGGCGCGGCGAGAGCGCATTACTGCGCCCGGCGTAGGGATTCACGGAAGTACGGAACTCAAGCTGCAGAGGGGTTCCCCATAAACCAAGCTCACGGCGGAACATGTTGACCAGATAACGCCTGTAGGCCGGGGGTACCTTAGCGGTCTGGTTGCCGTGGATCACGATAATCGGCGGATTGCGGCCGCCCTGATGGGCATAACGCAGCTTGATTCGCCGTCCCTGTACCAGCGGCGGCGCATGCGCGGCAACGGCCTGCTCCAGCAGCCGGGTCAAACGCGAGGCGGATAAATCAGCGCTGGCCGCAGTCCATGCTTCACGCACGGAATCAAACAGCTCCCCTACCCCGGTGCCGTGCAGGGCCGAGATATAGTGCAGGCGCACAAAATCCACGAAGGGCAACTTGACATCCACCTGTCGGCGAACGGTGTCACGCTGCTCGGGGGGCAAGCCATCCCATTTATTTACCCCCAGCACCAGCGCTCGTCCCCGCTGCACGACCAGACCGATCAGACTGGCGTCCTGGTCGGTCACCCCCTCACTGGCATCCAGCAACACAATCGTGACCTGGGCCTGCTCCATCGCCTGCAACGCCTTGACCACGCTGAACTTCTCTATTGTCTGCCGTACCCGCTGGCGGCGTCGGATACCTGCGGTATCGATCAACACCCAGGCTTGTCCGTCGCGCTCGAAGGGGATGGCAACCGCATCACGAGTGGTACCGGGCATATCAAAGGTTACCACCCGCTCATCACCCAGCAGGCGATTGACCAGCGTGGACTTGCCCACGTTGGGACGGCCCAGTACAGCAATATGGATAGCGTCCTCAGCCTGAGATGCGGGCAGCGGCAGCGAGGTCTCCGGACGTCCTGCCGGGGGCAGCGATTCGTTGATTGCGCGGGCCAGTCCCTGCAAACCCTGACCATGCAAGGCCGATACCGCCAGCGGCGTCCCCAGGCCCAGACCATGAAAATCAGCACCAGCAAGCTCGCCCGGCTTGCCTTCCGCCTTGTTGGCCACTACCAGCACCGGTTTACCAGCCCGGCGCAGTATCGCGGCAACACTCTGGTCGCCAGGCACTACCCCGTCGCGGGCATCGACCACCAGCATCACCAGATCACATTCATCCAGGGCCTGCCGGGTTTGTTCAGCCATCAGGGCATCAATAGCCTCATCCTCGACACCCAGCCCACCGGTATCGACAACTACACAACTGCGGCCATCAAGCTCAGCGACGCCATACTGCCGGTCGCGCGTCAGCCCCGGATAGTCCGCCACCAGTGCATCCCGGGTGCGAGTCAGTCGGTTAAAGAGTGTGGACTTGCCCACATTGGGGCGCCCCATCAGGGCAACAACAGGCAGAACAGCAGTGGTGGCGAAGGTCATGGTGCCTTACCGTTGCCCCAGCCTGAGTCGGGCCAACTGGCCGCCCCTGCCTAGCACGAACACATCCCGGTCCCGGGTCACGGTGGGTGCCAACACACCAAAAGGGTCTACTCGATGACGTGCAACTAGCTGGCCATCACTGTGGGTCAGCCAGTGAACATAACCCTTATAGTCACCCACCAGAAGATGGTCTCCGTGGACCACCGGGGCAGTAAGATCACGCCTGTAGAGCATCTCATTGAGCCAGGCCGGGGAACCGGTAAAGCGGCTTAAGGCATGGATACGGGAGCGATCATCCACGGCAAACAAACGGTTCCCCTCTCGGGCCAGGCCTTGATGACTGGAGAATTCGCGTGCCCAGCCCACCTCACCAGTAGTCAGTGATACTTCTACTACCTGGCCCTGATAGGCGGCGACGTAGACGCTGTTGCGTACAACCAGCGGACGCCCATCCACATCTGCCAGCCGCTCCAGCTCTGTGCGCCCGCTGGGCACAGCCACCACTGCTTCCCAGATGACCTCGCCTGTCTGCAGCTCGAGCATCTGCAAACGGCCATTATCCAGCCCCACTACCAGTCGTGAATCATCCACGATCACCGGTGAGCCGACGCCACGCAGAGTCAAGGTGGGCACAGAAGTCTCATGCACCCAGAGTCGCTCACCGTTACGGGCATCAAAACCATAGATACGCCCATCAACCGTACGGGCAACCACAATCCCGGCACGGGCAGTTGCCGGCGCCAGTGGTTCACCGCTCACCCGGCTGGCCCAGCGCTCCCTGCCACTGCCACGCTCCAGGGCAACAACATAACCATCGGCGGTGCCCAGCATGACCAGGCCCTCGCCCGTACCGGGCCCACCGACGATGTAACGTTCCAGATCACGACGCCAGACGCGGCGGCCATTATCCGCGTTGACCGCCCATACCCGGCCGCCCGGCAGCGCCGCATACAACACATCATCCTCCAGCACCAGCTGGTGATCCATTAGCAGATCACCTACCCCGCGCCCCAGATCACGTTGCCATATCAACTCAACCGGCAGCTCATCCTCGATATAATCCAGTTCGGTCGGGCGCTCCTCGTCCAGCCCCGGACCACCGAGACCGGCGCAGGCTGTAACAAACAACCCCAGCACCAAAGCTGCCGACGTGCGCTTCATTCCCGCGGACCACCCATGGCATCAAGCTTCATTCGCAACATACCCAGATTGCCGGTGTCGCGCTCGCTGGCATCCAGGGCAGCCTGATAGGCTTCACGGGCCTGCTCAGTGCGCCCCTCGCTGGCATGAATATCACCCCGTAATTCGGCATAGGCTGCGGTAAAACTCTGCCGTGGCGGGCGGACAAGCAGGGACAATGCTGCGTCGCTTTCCCCCTGATCAAATTTCACCCGCGCCAGACGCAACCGCGCCAACGCCTGAATCTCTCGGCTGCGCGCCTTGTCCATGGCCCAGGTCAGGCTTTCTACCGCAGTTTCAGGCTCACCGGCTTCCAGCGCGGCCCGGGCCACGACCAGACTGCCCAGACCGGCATAAGGGGTGCGCGCATAATGCTCACGCAGGTTCTGCGCTATTTCTGTAGCCTGCTCGTACTGACCAAGCTGCGTAGCCACATGCAGGTTTTCGAAATGCATGGACCCGTCCTCGGCCATGGATTGCGTGTGAGTTTCCCAGCCGCGCCAGCCGAATACCACCAGCAGCCCGAGCACCACGCCCGCAATCACATAGTTGCGGTTCTCACGCCACCATTCCTTGAGTTTCTCAAGTTGTTCTTCTTCCGCAGAATAATCCGCCACTGCCTGATCTCCTCAACAAGGTATTCATGTCTGTTTACCGGCTAAGCAGCAACTGCAACGCCAGAACAAGGCATCACAGTCTGAAGAGCTGCCAGCTCTCAATCAATCATCAATTAATCAATGCCGCCACTGCTGCCGGCAATGCTTCCAGTTTTACAGCCTGCTGTTCGCTGTGCTCGCGCAAGGGCTTGAGTTGAACGGTCCGGGTCCCGGCCTCTTCCTCGCCAATCACCAGCGCCACGGCCGCACCACTGTTGTCGGCACGCCGGAACTGGGCCTTGAAGCTGCCACCCCCGCAGTTGAGCATCAGCCTCAGGCCTTCGACCTGCTCACGCAGCAACTCACTGACCTCAAAAGCCAGGCGCTCAGCCTGCTCACCCGAGTGCACCACGTAGACATGCGGCAACATGCGGGGCGGGCGCTCCGGCGCCTGCTGTTCAATCAGGGCAATCACTCGCTCCATCCCCAGGGCAAAACCCACGGCCGGGGTCGGACGACCACCAAGCTGGGTCACCAGGCCATCATAACGACCACCTGAACACACTGCATCCTGGGCGCCCAGGGCATCCGTGACCCACTCAAAAACGGTGCGGGTGTAATAATCCAGCCCACGCACCAGCCGCGGATCCAGCACATATTCAACCCCGGCGTCATCCAGCAACCGACACAGTCTGGAGAAATGCTCGCGAGATTCGTCGTCAAGATAATCCGGCAACCTGGGCGCGGCATCGATGAGATCAAATAGCGCCGGGTTCTTGCTGTCCAGTATGCGCATGGGGTTGGTATGCAGGCGCCGCTGACTGTCTTCGTCCAGCTGGCCGGCATGCGCCTCGAAATAACGCACCAGGGCGGCGCGATAATCACGTCTGGCCTCGGGTGTACCCAGCGAATTCAGCCGCAACTCGGCACGAATACCCAGACGTTCCCAAAGACGCCGCAGCAGCAGAATCTGTTCGGCATCCACATCCGGGCCATCCATGCCGTAAGCCTCGACACCAATCTGGTGAAACTGGCGATATCGGCCTTTCTGGGGACGCTCGTGGCGAAACATGGGGCCGCTGTACCACAGCCGGGGTTGGCTGTTGTGAAACAAACCACGCTCTATGCCTGCACGCACACAGCCCGCCGTGCCTTCAGGACGCAAGGTGAGGCTGTCACCGTTGCGGTCCTCGAAGGTATACATTTCTTTTTCCACAATATCGGTGACTTCGCCGATAGCACGACTGAACAGCGCCGTACGCTCCACCAGCGGCAACCGGATTTCTCTATAACCAGCCGACTCAAGCGCCTCGCGGGTGCAATCCTCGAGAAACTGCCACAGATGCGAATGCTCCGGCAGGATGTCATTCATGCCGCGTACGGCCTGGATTTTTCCGGACACCTGCAAACCCCTGTTAGCTGGCTGGACAACTCTGGCAATCATGAAATAGTCGCTGCCCGGACCGGGCACACCGGCAATACGCCTCAGGGCGCGCCGGGATCAATAGTCAGACGAGCCGTATTATTAACACGCATATGGCCAAACAAATCGTATGGTTCACCGTCTATACTCAACTCAACCTCGGCGGCATCCCCCACAAAAACACTTAACGGCGCCCCGGCCTCGGCGCTGAAGCGCTCACCGCTGCCAAACAGGCGTCGTGCCACACGCTCACCGGCAGCATCTTCAATCTCAACCCAGCTCTGGCCACCCTCGCGAATGCGGAATTCAACCCGCACCGGCGTCATTTCCCCCGGCTCGGCTGCAACCTCATCCGGGGTCTCCGCCACTTCAGGCTCATCCACCGCCGGCTCTGAAGTTTCAGCCGGACCCTCCTCGCGGGGTATCACCTGCACGGGCTCGCGACCCTCGGGTTGAATCACTGCTTCATGATCAGCGATTGTTGCAGCATCATCCGGCTCCCGCACCCCCGCTTGTTCGTTGCCGGGTTCATCAACCGGCACGGACGGCGTGACCAGCTGGCCCAGATCAGGCTCGGCAGAGGGTCGCGAAGGCATCACTGTGTCGGCGCGAGTCGCTTCCGCAAGCCGTGCATCCGGCTCAACGGCATCGCGTTCGCCGCTCAACCAGCCGACAACCACCAGCGCAAGCGCCAGAATGGCCACACCCAACACGGAGGCCACAACCCGGGCGCGATGGCTGCCTGATAATGACTGGGCCACGGGGCCGGCATAGGTGACGGAATCGGACTCCGGCTGGGCCAGGGCGTGAGCCTGAAGCACGTCGTCAACTGACAGCCCGAGCAATTCTGCATAGCTGCGAAGATAACCGCGCACGAATGTGGCCGGCGGCAGGTCTTCATAACGGTCCTGCTCCAGCGCCTCGATCATGGCCGAGGACAGACGCAGCGTATCGGCTACCGCGGCCACCGTCAGGCCGCGACGCTCACGTGCCTGGCGTAAACGCTCCCCCGGGGGACGACGGGCGCTGCCAACACCCTCGTCAAAAAGGTGACCGCTTTCGCTCACGACTCCTCCAGCTGACGCGCTTCACGGGAGTCGGGGAAATCCTCGCGCAAGCGTCGGGCAAACATCGCCGCCTGCTCATTGTCACCGACTTCCCGCGCCGCACGCACGCCCAGCCACAGACTGCGGGCAGTGGGCCGAACCACACTGTGAAAATTCTGCACAAAACTGCGCGCGCGCGGATAGTCACCGCGATCATAATGCAACTCGCCCATTTCGATCAGGGCACTGGGAAACCCGGGATTAAGCCGCAGGGCATTACGGAAATACTCCTCTGCCTTGTCATCCTTGCCATCCATGCGAGCACAAACACCGGCATTGGTCCAGGCAAACTCCGGTGTTGAGTAGTCGCGGTTCTGCGCCGCGTTTCGGAACTGGCGATCTGCTTCGCTAAAGCGCCCCTGATCACACAGGAATACCCCGTAATTGTTACGGGTTTCCGGATTTCCCGAATCCAGCCGGAGCGAACGCCGATAGTGATTCTCGGCTTCATCAGGGTCGCCCATGCGCACATACACTTCAGCCATGGCCCGGTGAGCCGGTGCATAACGCGGATTCTGGTCCAGTGCCCGCAACAGCTTCTCTCTGGCGAGTTGGTTCTGTCCTTGCTGCATATACCCCACACCCAGCCGGGTATTAATCTCTGCCGCCCGGTCCATGGAGGAACTGAAACGTTCATCTTCAGTGGTTGTAGCGCAACCGGACAGGACCAGCGGCCCCGCCAGCAAAACAACCGATATCATGGATCTCAATGTCATGCCGTTGCTACTCCTGCCGCACCCGAGGCCCGCCGGATCCGTCGGGCACGCCCGTTAACACGCCCCACCAACTGCCCGCAGGCCGCATCGATATCGTCACCCCGTGTCCTGCGGGTAATCGTGCGCACCCCGTGATGATGCAGTATATCCTGAAAGCGCGCGATAACATCGGCCGGCGAGCAACGGTAAACCGTGCCCGGGAAGGGGTTGAAGGGAATCAGATTAACCTTGGCCGGTACGCCCTGAAGCAGTTTTACCAGCGCCCGGGCCTGCTCCGGCTGATCATTGACGCCATCAAGCATCACATACTCAAAAGTCACATGGGTTTTATGGTTGCGATCCCTGACATACCGCCGACAGGCGTCCATCAGCTCGGCCACGGGGAACTTGCGATTGATGGGCACAAGCTCATCACGCAGGGGATCATCAGGCGCATGCAAAGACACCGCCAGGGCCACATCGCATTCTTCGCGCAGACGGTCCATGGCCGGCACCACCCCGGCGGTGCTCAGTGTGACACGGCGCTTTGACAGGCCATAGGCAAAATCATCCAGCATCAGGCGCAAGGCAGGCAGCACCTGATTGAAGTTGAGCAGGGGCTCGCCCATCCCCATAAGCACTACATTACTGATGGCCCGCGAGTCGCCGGTTTCAGCCAACAGCTCCTGGCGCACCAGCCACAGCTGGCTGATGATTTCCGCCGAGCTCATGTTGCGGCTCAGGCCCTGTTGCGCGGTAGAACAAAACGAACAGTCCAGCGCACACCCCACCTGGGATGACACACACAACGTGCCGCGGTCACTCTCGGGGATAAACACGGTTTCCACCGCCCCGCCTCCGTCGAGCTGAAGCAACCACTTGCGAGTGCCGTCATCGGATTGCTTGCGCAAAATCACCCGTGGCGCACGCACCTCGGCGACCTCCGCAAGCCGGCTGCGCAGCGCCTTGCCCAGATTGGTCATGCTGTCGAAATCCAGCACCCCATGCTGATGGATCCATTGCATGACCTGTCGGGCACGGAAACGCTTTTCCCCCATGTCGAGGAAAAATGCCTCCAATCCCTGTTGGTCCAGCCCCATCAAGTTCTGGCGAGTGGCGGGCTGCTCATTCATTGCATATCACCTGCAACGGCTCAGGCCTGGCGCGGACAGATCTGGTCTTCGCTGAAGAAAAAGGCAATTTCCTCGCGAGCAGTTTCCGGCGCGTCCGAGCCATGCACAGCATTAGCGTCGATGGAGTCGGCAAAGTCGGCGCGAATGGTGCCGGGATCAGCCTCTTTGGGGTTCGTGGCGCCCATGATCTCGCGATTGCGCGCAATTGCGCCTTCGCCTTCAAGTACCTGAACCATCACCGGACCGGAAATCATGAATTCCACCAATGCGGAAAAAAATGGCCGCTCCCGATGCACCGCGTAAAAAGCCTCGGCCTGTTCACGATCAAGTTGCGCCATGCGGGCAGCAACAATACGCAGACCGCCTTTTTCAAAGCGGCTGTAGATTTCACCAATGACATTCTTTGCCACAGCATCGGGCTTGATAATAGAAAGCGTGCGTTCCACGGCCATTCATTCCTCTCCGTCTGAAAATAAAAAAAGATAAAAAGCGCTCACACCGGCCTGGCAGCCGGTGATCACACCCGCCTATACGTTGAAACTCTCGCCGCAACCGCATTCATCCTTCACATTGGGATTGCGGAACTGGAAAGACTCATTCAGCCCCTGGCGCACAAAGTCGAGCTCCGTACCATCGATGTACTGCAGAGCATGATGATCGACGATAACCTTCACCCCGTGATCCTCGAACACCGCGTCGTCCTTGCCGACTTCATCGGCATAATCGACAACATAGGCCATACCCGAGCAGCCGGTAGTGCGCACGCCCAGCCGCAGCCCCACGCCATGACCACGCCGGGCCAGATGAGAACGCACCCGCTCGGCGGCAGCTTCAGTCAGGGTAATGGACATAATCGAACCTCCTCGCCGGAAATTTTCAGCGCCACCGGGCATTGTAACCTACAAGGCCCGGTTTTTGCGCGTTATCGGGCCAGCCGCGCATGCAAATCGTGAGCAACTTCTTCGGCCAGCACGGCACAATGGCGCCGAGTAGCCGGCAGCTGAAGACCTTCGGCTAATGCCACCACAGACACCCCGGCAAGCGCTTCGGTTCCCTGCCCCTCAAGTCGACTGACCAGCCAGGCGCCACAAGCAATGCACGCGGGACAACCGAATGCCTTGAAACGCACCTGCACAAGCACCCCGTCCATCACCTGCACAGACAGACGCAACACGGCGCCATCGGCGGGCGAACGTGCCTCACTGACAAGCACATCAGGCGCTTCCGCCAGCTCGCCGGCGCCCGGCGTCTCACGAAACAGCCGCCACACCGGATGGCTCTCGGGATAATACTCACTCACTGCGGCAGGGCCTCCCCACCGGAGTGCCACAACGGCGACAACTCACGCAAGCGGGCAATCTCGGCCAACAGCTCGGCCACCGCGACATCAATTTCCGCCGCGGTAGTAAACCGCCCGGGCGAAAGCCGCAGCGAAGCGCGTATATGCTGTTCGTCATGACCCATAGCCCGCAGCACGTGCGAAGGCTCCGGGCTGGCGGAAGTGCAGGCCGACCCCAGGGCAAACGCCACCCCCGGCGCGCCTGCCACCAGTGATTCACCATCAATGCCGGCCACATGCAGATTAAGAATCCCGGGGATACGCCTGTCCGGGTCACCGTTAAAACTCACTCCTCCCGGTCTCCGCAACCCCTGCCACAATCGATCGGCAAGACCGGAAAGGTGCTGCTGATCCTGCTCAAGCCGCTGTATGGCAATACGACAGGCCTCGCCCATACCGGCAATCTGATGGGTAGCAAGCGTCCCGGGGCGCAAGCCGCGCTCATGACCGCCCCCATACATCAACGGCGTCACCCGGGCCCGTGGCCGGCGCCGCAGGAACAGCGCCCCAATGCCCTTGGGGCCATACAACTTGTGCGCCGAAAAAGACATCATCGCCACCGGCAGCCGGCCCAGGTCAATGGGGAGCTTGCCCAGACTCTGGGCGGCATCCACGTGCAGTGCTACACCGGCTTCGCTGCAAACGCCGGCAATGCTTTCAATATCCTGGATCACCCCGGTTTCATTATTGACGTGCATCACCGAGGCAAGCACCGTATCGGGGCGCAAGGCATCCGCCAGCGCTTGCGGACTGACACGGCCATCGCTGCCACAGTCCACGCGGGTCACCTCGAAGCCTTCCGCTTCCAGCGCCCGACAGGCATCCAGGGTGGCCCGGTGTTCTATCGCCGAGGTCACCACATGGCGGCCCCGGCCGGCGTGGAAACGCGCGCCCCCGAGAATCGCCAGGTTAATGGCCTCGGTGGCCCCGGAAGTCCACACCAGCTCACGCGGATCAGCGCCCGTCAGCTCGGCCAGCGCCTGCCGGGCCAGTTCGACCTCGCGTGCCGCGGCGCGCCCCGGCGCATGTGAGTCGGAAGCAGGATTGGCAAATACGCCCTTGCGCCCCAGACAAGCCTGCATGCGGTCAATCACACGAGGGTCAACTGGCGTGGTGGCGGCATGATCCAGATAGACCGGCTGGGAAGACATGATGAGCAACCTGGTTGACGGCGGTTACGCAGACCACCCGGGCGATTCATCCGCGCGATTCACCATCGTGGCGGGTGGCTGACTGATCCGGGTTTCCGGTTTCCGCAGCGGCATCTTCATCGGCCGTAGCTGGCTCCACACCACTGACACGGCAAGGCTCGAAATTCGACAGTTCCACCTGTCCATGCCCGGCCAGCTCACACACTGCATCGGAGAGTTCCTGTATGCGCTGGTCCATCTCGTGAATATGATCAAGCATGCCGTTGACCGCATTGGAAACCGGGTCAGGCATCTCACGCGTCAGGCCGTAGGCATCAAAACCCATCTTGCGGGCAATCGCCTGGCGATGAGCCATCGGCTCACCTTCGTGGGTACGCGGTTGCACCAGCCGGGCAGGCACCCCCACCATGGTCGCGCCGGCGGGCACATCCCTGACCACCACGCTGTTGGAGCCAATACGCCCGCCATCACCCACATGGACCGGCCCCAGCACCTTGGCGCCGGCGCCAATCACTACATTATTGCCAAGATGCGGATGGCGCTTTCCCTTTTCCCAGCTGGTGCCGCCCAGGGTCACGCCATGGTAGAGCGTGCAGTCATCACCAATGATCGCCGTCTCGCCAATCACCACGCCCATGCCATGGTCAATAAAAAAACGCCGGCCGATAGTGGCCCCGGGGTGGATTTCTATACCCGTAAGCCAGCGTGAAATATGGGCAATAAAACGCGCCAGCCAACGCAAACGCCAGCCCCACAGCCGATGCGCCAGGCGATGTGAGATCAGCGCATGCACCCCGGGATAGGTAGTCAGCACCTCGAAACGGTTGCGCGCAGCGGGGTCACGTTCGAACACGCAGGCGATATCTTCTCTCAGAGCCCTGAACAAAATCACTTCATTCTCCGTCACACAGGGGAACACCACGCCTGCTCGGCCATGGCCCGCCAATTATACGCGCGGGCCGACACCCTGACCAACGCAGCCCCCGGCACGAGGATTTATTCACGCCCCTTGCCGACCTCGCTGCGCCAGGTCTGCACCGATGCCAGAATTCCCCGAAGAATATTGATTTCGTTTTTATCCGGGCGCACCCGATTGAAAAGCCGGTGCAAGCGGCGCATTAAATGACGCGGATTACCCTGATCCAGAAACCCGGTTTGCACCAGCACCTCCTCAAGATGGGTGTAAAAATGCTGCATTTCCTGACTGGTAGCCAGCGGCGCCATGGGCACCCTGTCCGCCCGGACCTGATCTTCGCCGGCCGCCAGGCGCAGTTCATAAGTCATAATTTGCACCGCCGAAGCCACATTCAGCGAGCTGTAATCCGGATCAGCGGGTATCTCGGCCAGCAGGTGGCAAAACCCCAGTTCATCGTTGGTCAGACCGCTGCGTTCACGCCCGAAAACCAGAGCAATCTCTTCGCTGTCAGGCTGGGCGCTCACCTCACGCATCATTGCCCTGGGCGTCATCACCGGCATACGCAAACGCCGGGGCCGGGCACTACTGCCCACCACCAGACTGCAGCCGGCAAGGGCCTGCCCCAGGCTTTCCACGCATTCAGCGCCGGCCAGCAAGTCGTCAGCCCCCGCGGCCATGGCCGTGGCCTCAGCCGCCGGGAACTGCCGGGGGGACACCAACACCAGCCGGCTCAGCCCCATAGTCTTCATGGCACGGGCTGCCGCGCCTATATTCCCGGCATGTGAAGTTTCCACCAGTACGACACGGACATTGTTCATCATCGGATTGATCCCGCAAACGCAGCGCAAAGTTCAACGCTCTGGTATGCTGCACCCCGTTCAAGTCGCCATCCGGCAACCCCGGGAACATGACCATGCACCCATTGCTTAATATTGCCATCCGCGCGGCTCGCCGTGCCGGTGACGGCATCGCCCGTCAGGCCAAACGGCTGGACCATCTCACGGTCACCGCCAAACAGCGCAACGATTTTGTCACCGAAGCCGACCAACAGGCTGAACAGGTCATTATCGAGACCGTGCGCAAGGCCTATCCGGACCACGCCTTTCTTGCCGAGGAAAGCGGCGCCAGCGGCAGCAGTGACACCTGCTGGATCATCGACCCGCTGGACGGCACCACCAATTTTATTCACGGCGTACCCCAATTTGCCGTCTCCATCGCGGTACAGGTTGCGGGCCGACTGGAACACGGGGTGATCTATGACCCCATGCGCCAGGAACTGTTCACTGCCAGCCGCGGTAACGGCGCTTTTCTGGATGATCGCCGCATACGCGTCAGCGCCTGTCGTCATCTGCGCGATGGCCTGATCGCCACCGGCCTGCCCTATCGCGATTTCACCCATATTGATGCCTATTTCGGCATGCTGCGGCAGATCATGCTTGAAAGCAGCGGCATTCGTCGGGCCGGCTCCGCGGCCCTGGACCTGGCCTGGGTTGCCTGCGGCCGACATGACGGGTTCTGGGAGCTCGGGCTGCAGCCCTGGGACATTGCTGCAGGCATGCTGCTGGTTCAGGAGGCCGGGGGTGTCACTGGTAATCTCCACGGCCAGCCGCGCTGCCTTGACGAAGGCAATATCGTGGCGGGTAACCCGGCCATGTTCGCCGCCCTGGTGCGTGAGATCGGCCCTCATCTGGAGCAACGCTGAGCGAGTCACTCACGCGCTGAAGCTGCCATTGGCAGTCAATTCGCGCAAATAATCACGGAAACCTTCACGCAATTCGGGATGCTTGAGCGCGTAATCCACCGTCGCCTGGAGATAGCCGAGTTTGCTGCCACAGTCATAGCGACGCCCGCGTATCCTGTGCGCCAGCACCCGCTGCTCCTCAAGCAGGGCAGCGATGGCATCCGTCAGCTGATATTCCCCTCCGGAGCCTCGCGGCACCGCCTCCAGCAAATCGAATATGCGTGGCTCGAGAATATACCGCCCCACTACCCCGAGATTTGAGGGCGCCTCATTCGCCGGGGGTTTCTCCACGATCCCGTTGATCAGGGCACTGTCACCGTTATCATCATCGGTGGCCACCACGCCATAGCGACTGATTTCCGGCCCATCAACCACTTCGACGCCCAGCACGCTGGTCTGGTGCTCGGCATACACACGCGCCATCTGCGCCAGTGCCGACTCCCCCTGTCCGTCGATAAGATCATCGGCCAGCAGGACAGCAAAGGGTTCATTTCCGACCACCGGGCGCGCACATAGCACCGCATGGCCCAGCCCCAGCGCCTCGGCCTGACGGATATAAACACAGGAGACATGCGGCGGCACAATCCCCTGAACCACCTCCAGCATCTGTTGTTTGCCGCGGGCCTCAAGCTCTTTTTCCAGCTCGTATGCCTTGTCAAAGTGGTCCGGGATAGAGGTCTTGTTACGACCGTTAATAAAGACCAGCACTTCGATGCCGGCGGCCACCGCTTCCTCCACTGCATACTGTACCAGCGGTTTGTCGACAACGGGCAGCATTTCCTTGGGGCTGGCCTTGGTGGCCGGCAGAAAACGGGTACCCAGCCCGGCCACCGGGAAAACCGCCTTTCGCACCACACCAGGTGGGGGTAAATCAGGACTCATAAGGCCCGCAGCTCCGTGATGTCTCTAAGAAATCAGAGATGCATTGTAACGGCATTTGCCCCCCCGGTGCGACGAATTGAGCAGTATTTCCTTAAAGCGCTTAAAAAAGAAGGGCCCCGGTGGGGCCCTTCACGGGTCATCAGGCCAGGTTATTCACTCTCGCCAGTCATTACCCGATCTCGCACGGCCTCCACTGTACCCGCACCAATACCGCTGACCTCAAGCAGATCTTCCACACTGCCAAACTCACCGTTGGCCTCGCGGTATTCCACAATCGCCCGAGCCTTGACCGGACCGATACCATCAAGGGAATCGGCCAGCGTCTCGGCATCCGCGGTATTGATATTGACGCTGCCGGCCATCACGGCGACAGGCGAAAGGGCGAGCAGGGCCACAAGGCCCAGAATACGAAGTGCTTTCATGATCACCTCCATGTGGTGTCGTTTAAAAAAGCGGCGTCCCTGCCAGGACCGGCGAAAAACGCCGCATCCATAACCGCCCTCGGGCGGTCAATGCCAACGGCCATACACAACCGCCAACCCCCATAACCTAGCACCGCGTCACTTCCGGGGCAAGCCGGCCTCATCCCCCGCCCAAAGCACTGCGGCAACTACTCGCCGCCGCCGCCATTCGGTCCCGGGTGGGCAGCACACTGCCCCAGGTTCTGCAACTGGGGCACTGCCAGTGCATTTGCCTGCCGGAAAAACCACAATTCTGGCAACGATAATGGTCAGTGCGGGAAAGCACATGACCAAGCCCGCGTCTCACCGCATCAAGCGCCGCTCCTTCATCACCACCCGCCGCCGAGCCAAGATCTTCCAGCGCCACCAGAAATTCATAAATCCCGTCCACATCTGGATTGCCCTGCACGTACTGCCGGAAATGTCGACTGACCTCTTCAGAGTCGGTCATTTCCATCAGCTTACCCCGCCGGGATGGGCCGGCATCACCATTACGCTGAAGACGCAGGGCGATTTCATGCAAAAAAGCCCGTTCGCCACGGAAGTCGCCGCTTCGGCCAAAACTCTCGCGTGCCGCGTCCAGGACCTCGCTGAAATAGCGCATATCCTGATCCAGTACCCGCCTGTAGGCGCGTGCTGCCGATGTATAGTCGCCGCCCTCCCTCGCCAGGTCACCTTGCAGCATGCTGGCCCGGACACAGCCACGGTGTGCTATCAATGCCCGGCGCAGATGATCCCCGGCCTTTCGGTGCCCCCCCTCGGCCATCGCCACCTCAGCCAGCTCGCAGTGGTACTGGGCAATGACCGCCTGCATAGGCTGGCCACTCACCCGCTCCAGCCGACGTGCGACAACAATAGCTTGAGACCAGTCTTTCTCCTGTTCATAGATCTGCACCAGGCAACGCAACGCATCAGCGCTGTATACCGGCTGGTCCTGCAGCTCTGCAAACAGGGTCTCAGCCCGATCCAGCACCCCGGCACGCAGATAATCCTGGGCCAACTCAAACAGAGCCGTATTTCGATGTGCCTGGCTGAGGGTGGGTCGGGCAATGATGTTCTGGTGAATCCGGATCGCGCGGTCAACCTCACCACGACGCCGGAACAATGCGCCCAGGGCAAGATGTGTATCAATGGTTTCGTTATCTACTTCCGCAAGGTAAATGAATACCTCAAGCGCCTTGTCGGGCTGCTCGTTGATGAGGTAGTTCATTCCTTTGAGATAATGACTACTCAGGCGCGAGGAGGATTCGGCACCGTCGGATTTGCGATAACGCTGTCGGGCTGCCCACCAGCCCGTTGCCGCGGCTACAGGGAGCAGCAGAAACAGCAGTGTGACGCCATCAATCGCCATCGCGCAGCGGCAGGTTACGGAGGTTACCCACTTCCCGCCGTGACAGCTTCAACTCATGTTCGGCACGCACCAGGCGTCGGCGCAGGGAAATAATACTCCGCACCACGCTGAGCACACCAAGCACCCAGCCTGCAGCGAGAAACCCGGCCAGCAGAAGCGCCAGGCGCGTCTCAACGGCACCGACATAGTAATTAAACGGGACCGGCTGCGCGTTGAGCCAGGCAAAGCTTACACCCGCCAGCACCACAAGCAGCAAGATCAAGGCCTTGACTATTCGCACCGGCCCTCCCATGTCGTGGTCTGTCCGGCCTGGCCAGGCAGCCAGACGGCTGTCCGCGTCACTCGCCTAGCGACGCTTCCCGGAATTGCCGCTATCGACCCTTTCCCGCAATTCCTTGCCGGGTTTGAAATGCGGGACGTGCTTGCTTGCCAGCGCCACAGGCGCCCCTGTTTTGGGGTTGCGGCCAACACGCGGCGGCCGATAGTGCAGCGTAAAACTGCCAAACCCTCGGATCTCAATGCGATTGCCACCGGCCAGTGCCGAACTCATCATCTCCAGCAGCGTCTTGACACCCAGCTCCACATCCTTGAGCGCCAGATGCGGCTGCTTGCGGGCTATTCTCTCAATCAGTTCAGACTTGGTCATGACAACGTCAACACCATGCTAGTGGCACCACCGGAGCCGGATAACCCCGGCCCGGGGATGCAAACAGATCAGGACTCATCGTCCCTGTTTTCAGACATTTTTTCCTTGAGCAGGTCACCGAGGGTGGCGGCGCCACTCCCGGTGCTTGCGCCACGCCCGTAGTCCTTGAGCGCCTCTTTTTCTTCGGCAACATCCTTGGCCTTGATGGACAGGTTGATGACCCGGTTTTTGCGATCCAGGCCAATGAAACGAGCCTCCACCTCATCACCTTCCTTAAGTGCGGTGCGGGCATCCTCGACACGCTCACGGGAAATCTCCGAAGCCCGGATATAACCTTCTACGCCGTCATCCAGAGACACCTTTGCGCCCTTGGCGTCGACCTCGCCGATCGTACCCTTGACCACACTGCCACGAGTGTAATTACCGGCAAAATTAGCCACCGGGTCTTGCTCCATCTGCTTGACGCCGAGCGAGATACGTTCACGTTCCGGGTCCACCGAAAGTACCACAGCCTCGATTTCATCGCCCTTGCTGAAGTCCTGGGCAAGATCTTCGCCATCTTCATCCCAGGACAGGTCGGACATATGAACCAGACCGTCAATACCCCCGTCAAGCCCCACAAAAACACCAAAGTCGGTGATCGACTTGATAGTGCCACTGATACGGTCACCCTTGTTGTGATTCTCGGCGAACTGGTTCCAGGGGTTGGACTGACACTGTTTCATGCCCAGCGAGATACGGCGACGCTCCTCGTCAATATCAAGCACCAGCACTTCGGTCTCATCACCCACTTGCACCAGCTTCTGCGGATTCACGTTCTTGTTGGTCCAGTCCATTTCCGAGACGTGGACCAGGCCTTCAACACCTTCCTCGATTTCTACAAAGCAGCCGTAGTCAGTAATGTTGGTGACCTTGCCGAACATGCGAGTACCGGCGGGATAACGACGGGCAATATTTTCCCACGGATCTTCGCCCAACTGCTTCAGGCCCAGCGACACACGATTGCGCTCACGATCAAACTTGAGCACCTTGACCTCAATGTCGTCGCCGACATTGACCACCTCAGAGGGATGCTTGACCCGTTTCCAGGCCATATCGGTGATATGCAGCAGGCCATCAATACCACCCAGGTCTATAAAGGCGCCGTATTCGGTCAGGTTCTTGACCACACCCTTGATGACACTGCCTTCGGCCAGATTATCCAACAGCTGCTCGCGCTCTACACTGTATTCAGCCTCAACCACTGCACGGCGTGAGACCACAACATTGTTGCGGCGGCGATCAAGCTTGATGACCTTGAATTCAAGTTCCTTGCCTTCAAGGTAGGTGGTGTCACGCACCGGGCGTACATCGACCAGCGAGCCCGGCAGGAAGGCGCGGATGGAGTCCAGATCCACCGTATAACCACCCTTGACCTTGCCACTGATGTGACCGGTAACGATTTCGTCCTTGTCGTGCGCTTTTTCCAGCACCGTCCAGGAGCGCGCACGCTTGGCTTTTTCACGTGAAAGAATGGTCTCGCCGAACCCGTCCTCGATGGCATCCAGGGCGACATCAACATCATCCCCTTCCTTGACCTCAAGCTGCCCCTCGTCATCATAGAACTGCTCGATGGGGATCACGCCCTCGGACTTGAGCCCTGCGTTGACAATCACGACCTCGGAGCGAATTTCTATCACCTGCGCGGTGATAATCGACCCGGGTTGCATCTCCTGATCTTTCAGGCTTTGTTCAAAAAGTTCGGCAAAAGATTCACTCATGAAAGGTGGCTGTCCCGCGACTGTCTGCCAGTCGACTGTTACGATCCACAAGGCATATCCGTAGCCCTGCGGGTTATGGTTAAATCCCGCCGTTTCCCTGGCGGGGCCCCTGAAAAAATACCGGCCGTGAAACCGGGCCGGCTCCCAGGCGCGCTTTTAGTCAAGGCCGCGCGCCTGCACAAGCTCACGAATCTGCGCCATCACACCCTCTATCGGAATGCCCGTGGTATCCACACGGACAGCGTCTTCCGCGGGCACCAGCGGTGAAACAGCACGTCCGGCATCACGTTCATCACGCGCCCGGATCTCCTCCGCGAGCCTGGCGAGACTAGCATCAAACCCCATCTCCTTCAACTGCTTATGACGGCGCCTGGCGCGCTCATCGGCAGAAGCCGTAAGAAATATCTTCAACGGCGCATCAGGAAAGATCACTGTTCCCATATCACGCCCGTCGGCCACCAGCCCCGGTGGCCGCTGAAACTCTCGCTGACGCATCAACAGCGCCTCGCGCACCGGCGGCAGGGCAGCCACTCTGGAGGCCGCCTCTCCGGTAGACTCCTGACGCACCTCGCGGGTCACATCCTGGCGCTGGAGAAGGATTTTCTCCGCGCCTTCCGGCGTCGCCTCGAACTCTACATCCAGCCCGGCGGCGAGCCTCGCCAGTGCCGGCTCGTCGTCCAGCGCCACACCCTGACGCGCGGCGGCCACGGCTACCAGTCGATAAAGCGCGCCACTATCCAGCAGATGCCAACCAAGCGCCTGCATCAGCAAGCGGCAAACCGTACCCTTGCCCGAACCGCTGGGGCCGTCCACGCAGATTACCGGCACCCTCGAATTCACGCTTCAGCCACCTCATCCATCTGCGCCCCATGGGCCCGCATCAATGACACGAAGCCCGGAAATGAAGTGCCAACATTAGCGCAATCGTGAATGGTTACCGGGCCATCGGCCACCATCCCGGCCATCGCGAAAGCCATGGCAATACGATGATCACCGTGACTGTGGATTTCGCCTGCGCGCGGGCATCCACCCTCGATCAGCATCCCGTCATCCGTAGCCCGGGCTGCGATACCCAGCCGATCAAGGCCTTCTGCCATCACCGCTATTCGATCACTTTCCTTGACCCGCAATTCAGCCGCCCCGCGCAAGCGGGTCTCGCCCTCGGCACAGGCCGCCGCCACCAGGATGACCGGGAATTCGTCTATGGCCAGCGGCACCAGTTCCGGGGGAATATCGATACCCCGCAGACTCGCCGAGCGCACCCGCAGATCCGCCACCGGCTCGTCACCATAATCTCGCCGATCATGCTCGCTGATATCCGCCCCCATAAGCCGCAAAATATCCAGAATACCTGCGCGGGTGGGGTTCACGCCCACGCCTTCAATCAACAGATCAGAGCCCGGCAGCAGGCTGGCGCCGACCAGGGCAAAAGCTGCCGAAGACAAATCACCGGGCACCTTCACTTCACCCCCGCTTAGACGACTGCCGCCGCGAAGGCTCACCTGCTTGCCCCGGGTGCGGACTTCACAGCCAAAACCGCGCAGCATCCGTTCGGTATGGTCGCGGCTGGGCCCCGGCTCGATCACACAGGTTTCACCCTCGGCATACAGGCCGGCCAGGAGCACGCAGGACTTGACCTGGGCACTGGCCACCGGCATGGCATATTCCATTCCGCGCAGGCGCACACCACCATGAATCCGCAAAGGCGCCCGGCCGTCCCGAGCACAATCGATGCGCGCGCCCATGGAACGTAGTGGCTCCACCACCCGCATCATCGGTCGGCGCATCAGGGAGTCATCCCCCACCAGCTCACTGTCAAAGGGCTGCCCCGCCAACAGGCCCGCCAGCAATCGCATGGAAGTGCCGGAATTACCCAGATCAATCGCTGCCGGTGGCGGCTGTAACCCATCTGTCCCCACCCCGTCGATCTCGAGCGTGGTGGCCTCCGGCTGGAAAATCGCCACCCCCATGCCACGGAAGGCATCCCGGGTGGCCAGGCAATCCGCGCCATCAAGAAACCCCTGCACGCGGGTCTGACCATCGGCAATGGCACCAAACATCACGGCACGGTGGGAAATGGACTTGTCACCGGGCACTCGCATGCGCCCCTCAAGCCGGCCGCCGGGGCTGGAGACAATACGTATTTCGCTCACGACTGACTGCCCGGGGGGAAACGCCGGTCACGCGCTGCCTTGGCGCGGCTGAATACCGATTCCAGGAGTTTCTCGTCAGCCTCGGCCACAGCCTGGCGAACTTCTTCCAGGTGCCCCTGGAAGATTTCCAGCACCCGCACAATAGCATCGCTGTTAGCCACGCAAATATCCCGCCACATTGCCGGATCACTGGCAGCTATACGGGTAAAGTCCCTGAAACCACCGGCGGCAAAATCGAAGATGGCCTCGCTCTGGTCCATGCGCGCCAGGGTATCGACCAGGGTATAGGCCAGCACATGCGGTAAATGGCTGGTCGCTGCCAGGACTTCGTCATGGCGCTGCAAATCCATGACCGAAACCCGCGCTCCGGCGCTTTCCCACATGTCTGATATCACCCGCAGCGCCGCCGGTGAAGTCGCCGCCACCGGCGTCAGCACCACGGGGCGATCGTCATAGAGACTGGGAAACGAGGCATCCACCCCGCTGCGCTCGGTGCCAGCCACCGGGTGACCAGCTACAAACCATGGCGGCACCTCTCCGAACACTTCGGCCACCGCATCCAGCACGTCACGCTTGGCGCTACCCACGTCGGTGACCACCGCATCCGCAGCCAGCTTCGGTTTGATGCGCCTTAGCACCTCGCGCATGGCGCCCATAGGTACAGCCAGCACCACCACGTCACAACCCTTTACCGCTGCAGCGGGATCGGTCTCAAAACGATCGATCACGCCCATCTCCAGCGCCCGCTCGAGATTTTCCCGGTTACGGGCGCAACCCACGATTTCGCCACAGTAATGCACCCTGCGCAGCGAACGGGCCAGCGAGCCGCCAATCAAGCCCACACCAATCACACACAAACGCTTGATCATGCTTTCAGGACCTTTTCCAGTGACATCAGCAGGCGATGATTGTGCTCCGGCAAGCCAACACTGACCCGCAAAAACCCCGGCAAGCCATAGGCGGCTACCGGACGCACAATAATACCAGCGCGCAACAGTGCCTTATAAGTGGCCGGCGCATCCGGCACCTGGACGCTGATAAAATTGGCTGCCGAAGGCAACCACTTCAGACCCAGTCGATCAAAGCCCCGGCTCAGTTCGGCCAGGCCTTGATTATTGATCTTTATCGCCCGGGCCAGATGTTCATTGTCATCGAGTGCCGCCAGCGCCGCCGCCTGGGCCACCGTATTGACATTGAATGGTTGACGGACGCGATTGAGCAGATCGGCCACGGCCGGATGACATAACCCGTAACCGATACGCAAACCGGCCAGCCCATAGGCCTTGGAGAAGGTACGTGTCACCATCAGGTTGGGATACTGCTCCAGCCAGCGAGTGCCATCGGGATAGCCCGGGGTCTGTACATACTCGGCATAGGCCTCATCCAGCACCACCAGCGTGGTTGGAGGCAGACGCTCCAGCAACTCTTCCAGCGGGTCGGACTCTACCCAGGTGCCGGTGGGATTGTTGGGATTGGCAATAAACACTACGCCGGTTTGCTCATCCACCTGCGCAGCCATGGCCTGCAGATCATGGCCACAAGGCATCGTCGCTTCCATCGCCAGCGCCGGCACTTCCCGGGCCTCGGCATCCACCGCACGGGTCACCAGCATGTAGACGGCAAAACCGTGCTGCGAAAAGACCGCGTTACGACCCGGCCCCAGGAATACCCGTGCCGCCAGATCCAGCACATCATTGGAGCCGTTACCCAGTACGATCTGTTCCGGCGCCACAGCATGCCGGCGGGCCAGAACCTGCTTGAGTTCAAAACCATTGCCATCAGGATACAGCGCCAGGTCGGCCAGGGCTGTGTGCGCAGCCTCCAGCGCGGCAGGCGCCGGCCCCAACGGGCTTTCATTCGATGCCAGCTTGATGATGTCGCTGATACCGTACTCGCGCTCGAGCTCACTGACGGGCTTGCCCGGCTCGTAGGGCGACAGCCCCCGGACGCCTGCCGAGGCATGCCGTGTACATGCCGGCTGCGCTTGTTCTGTCATGACTGCCCCCGAATCGTTCAGTAGACCGCCGCCGGATAGGATCCCAGCACCCGCAACAGACTGGCGCGTGTCTCTACCTCGGCCAGCGCTGCAGCCAGGGCCTGATCCTCGGCGTGGCCTTCGACATCGAGAAAGAACACATAATCCCACTGAGCCCGGCGCGAGGGCCGCGATTCAATCCGGGTCATGCTCACGCCATGGCGCGAAAACGGTTCGATCAACCCGTGCAGGGCACCCGGGCGGTTGGGTGCCGACACCAGCAGCGAAGTCTTGTCCTGCCCTGTAGGCGGCACGGTCACGCGACCGATCACCAGAAAACGGGTGGTGTTATCGGGCTCATCCTCGATGTTTTCGGTCACGACCTCGAGTTCATGAATCTCCGCGGCCGCGCGCGAGGCAATCGCCCCGGCGCCGGCTTCCTCGCGCGCCAACCGCGCCGCTTCGCCGTTGCTGCTCACCGCAATACGCTCAACCGCCGGCAGGTGGCTGTCCAGCCACTCCCGACACTGGGCCAGCGACTGGCTGTGGGCATAAATCCGGCGGATTTGCGCCATATCACTGCTATTCGCCAGCAGGCAATGGTGCACCGGCAACATCACCTCGCCACAGATATGCAATCGCGAGCGGCTAAACATATCCAGCGTGTGCGTGACCACACCCTCGGTGGAATTCTCCACCGGCACCACACCGTAATCGGCATTGCCGGATTCCACTTCACGAAACACTTCATCAATGGCGGACAGGGACACGCTATTCACCGCATGACCGAAGTGCTTGTGCACCGCAGCCTGGGTAAAAGTCCCCCCGGGCCCGAGAAAAGCCACGCGCAGCGGGCTTTCCAGCGCCAGACACGCCGACATGATCTCGCGGAACAGTCGCGCCAGTGTCTCGTCATCCAGTGGACCCTGATTGCGCTCAATCACTGCGCGCAACACCTCGGCCTCGCGTGCCGGGCGATAGCAATCTTCATTGTTGCCATCGCGCTGCTTGATAGCGGCCACTTCACCGGCAAGACCGGCCCGCTCACTGATCAGCGTTTGCAGCTGACTGTCCAGCTCATCAATACGCCGGCGCAGCTGCTCGAGTTCCTGCTCGCTCATCGCGGGCTCTCCGGTCTACAGAATGCGCAGGGACAGCACACCCTCGATTTCGCGCAACCCGACCAGCACCGCCTCGGGTACCGGTTTATCTACATCCACCAGCGTATAGGCCAGATCGCCGCGCGATTTGTTCAGCATATCAATGATATTGAGATCATGCCCTGCCAGCAGACTGGATATCTGTCCCAGCATATTGGGCACGTTGGCATTGGCAATACACAGCCGGTGGCCTTCTTCTGTGCGCGGCATCACCGCTTCGGGGAAATTCACCGAATTGGTGATATTGCCGTCCTCCAGATATTCGCGCAGCTGATTCACCACCATTACCGCACAGTTTTCCTCGGCTTCCTGTGTAGACGCGCCGAGATGTGGCAAGGCAATGACGGAACCATGCCCGCGCAGCGCGGGGTCGGGAAAATCCGACACATAGGCACGAATCCGGCCCGAATCCAGGAAAGCCGGCAAGGCCTGCATGTCTACAATACCGTCGCGGGAAAAATTAAGCAGCACCGCGCCATCTCTGCAGGTACGCAGACGCTGTTCATTAATGAGCCCGCGGGTGTGTTCATTCAGCGGCACGTGAAGACTGATGAAATCAGCCTCCGCCAGCACTTCCTCCAGGCTCTGTGCCTTGCGCACCCCGGAAGACATCTCCCAGGCGCTGGCAACGGTAATTTTGGGGTCATAACCCACCACATTCATACCCAGACTGAGCGCGGCATTGGCCACCTTGACGCCAATCGCGCCCAGTCCGACCACCCCCAGGGTGCGCCCGGGCAACTCGCCACCGGCGAATTTCTTCTTGCCGGCTTCAACCGCCTTGTGAAAGTTGTCGTCCTCGCCCTCTAGCCGGCGCACGAATTCCAGTGCCTGCGGAATGTTACGGATGGCCATGAGCATGCCGGCCAGCACCAGTTCCTTGACGGCATTGGCATTGGCCCCCGGGGCATTGAATACCGGAATACCCCGCCGGCTCATTGCCTCCACCGGAATATTGTTCACCCCGGCGCCGGCACGGGCCACGGCCAGCAGGCTGTCGCCCAGCGCCATGTCGTGCATCTTGTGCGAGCGCACCAGAATTGCGTCGGGATCACTGGCGTCATCCACAATGCGATAACGATGTGACGGCAACAGCTCGAGCCCGCGCGGGGAAATATTATTCAGCGTCAGTACGGTATGCATTTCGGTCCTGTTCCGGTTGCAGTGGAGTTCCCGGCTGTGTCGTGCTCAGCCGTGACGGCTTTCAAAAGTCTTCATGTAATCAATCAGGGCATCAACGGCATCTTCACCGAGAGCGTTATAGATGCTTGCACGCATGCCGCCCACCGAACGATGCCCCTTGAGCGTAGCCAGGTTCGCCTGTTCGGCGCCCTCAAGAAAGGCCTTGTCCAGGTTGTCATCAGCAAGCACAAAGGGCACATTCATCCAGGAACGGCACGCAGGATCAACCGGGTTGGAATACAACCCCGACTGATCGATAAAGCCATAGAGCTTCTCCGCCTTGGCCCGGTTACGCCCGGCCATGGCCTCCAGCCCGCCTCGTTCCAGAATCCACTGAAAGACCAGCCCCGCCACATACCAGGCGAAGGTAGGCGGCGTATTGGACATGGAGTCGGCCTCGGCCTGCACCTTGTAGTTGAATACCGAAGGGGTATTGGCCGCCGCACGGTCCAGCAGATCGTCGCGCACAATCACCAGGGTCAGACCGGCAGGGCCGATGTTTTTCTGCGCTCCGGCATAGATCAGGCCAAACTTCGACACATCCACCGGGCGCGACAGAATGGTCGAGGACATATCCGCCACCAGCGGCACCTCGCCCGTTTCCGGCACCCAGTGAAACTCCACGCCCGAGATCGTCTCATTCGGAGTGTAGTGCAGATATGCCGCGCCGGAGTCTGTCTGCCACTGCTCCTGAGGGGGGATCGACATTGGCTGATCCTTGCCGCCTTCGGCCGCGACATTAACCTTGCAGTACCTGCCCGCCTCGGCAATAGCCTTTTTAGACCAGGATCCCGTCTGCACATAGTCTGCGCGCTGATTAGCGCCCAGCAAATTCATGGGCACCGCCGCGAACTGGCCAGTAGCGCCTCCCTGCAGAAACAGCACCCGGTAATTATCGGGGATATTCATCAGGCTGCGCAGATCCTGCTCGGCGCGCTCGGCAATGCTGACAAAGGCCTTGCCACGGTGACTCATTTCCATCACCGACATGCCGGCATCATGCCAGTCCAGCATTTCTTCGCGAACCTGTTCCAGAACTTCTTGCGGCAGGGCTCCGGGCCCGGCACTGAAATTGAATACTCGAGCCATGATGCTCCTGTTATTGCCGTTATGGTTGGTTATAGGGAATCAGTCTTCGGCGTCAGCATCAGCCTCAGCGTCCTCGCTGTCATCCTCACCGTTGCCGTCAAGACGGGGAATGCGTTCTACCGCAACCAGGGACTCGCCGTCACCCAGCCGGATCATGCGCACACCCTGCGTGGCCCGGCCCAGCAGCGGCACCTGGTCGACTTCGGTACGGATCAGGGTGCCGCCATTGCTGACCAGCATGATGCCGTCCTCCTCGACTACCTGCACAGCGCCCACAACTTCGCCATTGCGCTCGGAGGTGCGCATGGTAATCACCCCCTGTCCGCCGCGGCCACGCAGCGGATATTCCGACACTGCGGTGCGCTTGCCATAACCGTGTTCGGTCACACACAGCACATCGCCTTGATCGCCGACAACCAGCCCGATCACGGACTGCCCGGCGCCCAGACGAATACCGCGCACCCCGGCGGCGGTCCGGCCCATCGCTCGCACGTCGCCTTCCTTGAAGCGGATCGCCTTGCCGGCATTGGAGAACAGCATCACATCGGACTGGCCATCGGTCAGCGCCACATCCACCAGGCAGTCGTCCTCGCGCAGCGCCAGGGCGATAATGCCGGTGCTGCGGGGGCGCGAGAAGTCTGCCAGCGGGGTTTTCTTGACGGTGCCGTTGCGCGTGGCCATGAAGACGAAAGTATCGGCGGGATAATCACGCACCGCCTGCACCGCATTGATGCGCTCGTCTTTCTCCAGCGGCAGCAGATTAACGATAGGCTTGCCACGCGAATTGCGGCTGCCCACCGGCAGCTCGTAGACCTTGATCCAGTACAGCTTGCCGTAGCTGGAAAAGCACAGCAGTGTGTCGTGGGTATTGGCCACAAACAGCTTGTCTACAAAATCTTCGTCCTTGTGGCTGGTGGCGGACTTGCCGCGACCACCCCGGCGCTGGGCACGGTACTCATCCAATGGCTGGGACTTCACGTAGCCGTAATGACTCAACGTGACCACCATGTCCTCTTCGCTGATCAGGTCCTCCAGCGTGAGATCCAGGTGCTGCTGCATAATCTCGGTGCGCCGCGGGCTGGCGTACTGTTCGCGAATCTCCACCAGCTCCTCGCGGATCACTTCCATCAGCCGCTCGGGATTGGTCAGGATTTCGCTGAGTTCCATGACCTTGCCCAGCAGCTCGTCATATTCACCACGGATCTTGTCCTGCTCCAGCCCGGTCAGCCGATGCAGGCGCAGATCCAGGATGGCCTGGGCCTGTACCGGGGAGAGCTGGTATTTGCCCTTCACCAGCCCATACTGCTTGTCCAGCTCCTCAGGCCGCGAGGCATCGGCACCGGCGCGATCCAGCATAGCCTTGACCACGCCGGGCTCCCACGGCCGGGCCAGCAGGGCGCTGCGGGCCTCGGCCGGGCCAGGCGAAGCCTTGATCAGGGCAATTATCTCGTCGATATTACTCAGTGCAACCGCCAGGCCTTCCAGCACATGGGCGCGCTCGCGGGCCTTGCGCAGCTCGAATATGGTGCGCCGGGTCACCACCTCGCGGCGATGACGAATAAAGGCTTCCAGAATCTGCTTGAGATTAAGAATGCGTGGCTGACCGTCTTCCAGCGCCACCATATTGATGCCAAAGACAGTCTGCATCTGGGTTTGCTGGTAGAGGTTATTGAGCACCACCTCGGGCACCTCGCCGCGGCGCAACTCGATCACCATGCGCATACCGTCCTTGTCGGACTCATCGCGCAATTCGGTGATGCCGTCGATTTTCTTGTCCTTGACCAGCTCGGCGATTTTTTCCAGCAAGCGGGCCTTGTTCACCTGGTAGGGCAACTCGGTAACGATGATGGACTGGCGGCCCCCGCGCAGTTCATCTGTCTCGATTTCGGTGCGTGCGCGCACATGCACCCGGCCCCGGCCGGTACGATAGGCCTCATGTATGCCCTGCACCCCGTTAATAATGCCGGCAGTGGGGAAATCCGGCCCGGGAACAAAAGTCAGCAGATCCTCCACACCCAGATCCGGATCAGCAATCAAGGCCTCGCAGGCATGGATGACTTCACTGAGGTTGTGCGGCGGGATGTTGGTGGCCATACCCACCGCGATCCCCGATGAGCCGTTGATCAGCAGATTGGGAAAGCGCGCGGGGAAAACCGCCGGCTCGGATTCGGTTTCATCATAGTTGGGAATGAAATCGACGGTTTCCTTGTCCAGATCAGCGAGCAGCTCATGGGCAATTTTAGCCATGCGTACTTCGGTATAACGCATGGCCGCGGCCGAATCGCCATCCACCGAACCGAAGTTGCCCTGCCCGTCGACCAGCACCTCGCGCATGGAGAAAGGCTGGGCCATGCGCACAATGGTGTCGTAGACGGCAGAATCACCGTGCGGGTGATATTTACCGATCACATCACCCACCACGCGGGCGGATTTCTTGTAGGACTTGTTCCAGTCGTTGCCGAGCACGCTCATCGCGAACAGTACCCGGCGATGCACCGGTTTGAGTCCGTCGCGCACATCCGGCAGCGCCCGCCCTACAATTACGCTCATGGCGTAATCCAGATAGGACTGGCGCATCTCGTCCTCGAGATTAACCCCCAATACTTCCTTGGCAAACTCGGCCATCAGGCTGACCCACCCCAGATAACAGCTAAAAACGGAAAAAAACGCCACCCCGCCAGGCTATTCAGCGGGCGCCCCGGGCGTGCTCAAATCAAAGCAGGCATTCTAGCATAAAGCCGGGCTGTTCGAATGCCTTCTCACACACCCGAATCAGAGCCCGGACATCAATCGATCAATACCGCAGGTGTCAGGCTGCCTGAGCACCCCGCGTTCGGTCACCAGCACATCCACCAAAGCCGCCGGAGTCACGTCAAATGCCGGGTTGGAGACGGCCACCGAAGCCGGCAAATCGACCCCCTCGCTGATCTCTGCACCATCGCGTTCCTCAATCGGAATCGCCTCACCGGTGGCCGTGGCCAGATCCACTGTTGACGTCGGCGCCACCACCATAAAGCCCACGCCGTGATAGCGTGCAGCCACTGCCAGAGCATAGGTGCCAATCTTGTTGGCCACATCGCCATTGGCGGCAACGCGATCCGCCCCCACGATCACCCAGCTGACTCCCCCGCGGGCCATGAACAGGGCCGCGGCCGAATCCACTATCAGGCGCGCGGGAATGCCTTCGCGGTGTAGCTCCCAGGCCGTCAGACGTGCGCCCTGTAACCAGGGTCGGGTCTCATCAACCAGCACCTCCCTGATCTTGCCCGTCGCCGCCGCGGCCCGGATGACCCCCAGCGCCGTACCATAACCGCCCGTCGCCAGAGCGCCGGTATTGCAGTGAGTAAGCACCACACTGTCAGCGGAAATCAGCTCCGAACCCAGTTCGCCCATACGCCGGTTGCCGGCGATATCCGCTTCGTGAATCCGCCTGGCTTCGGCCAGCAAAGCCTGCTGATCCCGCGGATACTCATGCGCCACGGCCATCATGGCCGCCAACGCCCAGTCCAGATTCACGGCAGTCGGCCGCGCCGCCGCCAGGCGCTCGCGAGCCTTTTCCATTGCCCCCAGCCAGCCGGCCACCTCACAGTCGGGGATGGCCCGCGCCGCCAGCACCATGGCATAGGCCGCGGTAACGCCAATCGCCGGTGCTCCGCGCACGCTCATATTGCGTATGGCAGCCACCACCGCCGGTACATTTTCCAGCCTCAAATACGCTGTTTCCGCCGGCAGCCGGCGTTGATCCAGCAGCATCAGGGCATCATCACACCATTCAACTGCACGCACCGAATCGTGTTGCATGGTTGCTATCGTCATCAAGGTTTCCCGGCATCCTGGAGCGGGCATTGTAACGGACTGTCATCACATTGACCTGAAATCAGATTGGCTTTACGCGTAGAATCTGCCTGGCACCCAGTCATCAACCGACGCGCAGGAACCGGTGACCATGCAGCAGATTGACACCCTCATACATGCCCGCTGGGTGATCCCGGTGGACGACAACAACAGCGTGCTTGAAGCGCACTGCGTCGCCGTGGATGAAAGCGGCCGCATCATCGAGGTATTACCCACCAGTCAGGCGGCCAGCCGTTACCAGGCAAAAAATGAAATCACCCGGGATCAGCACGCGCTGATCCCGGGGCTCGTCAATGCCCACACCCATGCGGCTATGTCCCTGTTGCGCGGCTTCGCCGACGATCTGCCCCTGATGCAGTGGCTGCAGGAACACATCGTCCCGGCTGAAAGCCGCTGGGTGAACAGCGACTTTGTCAGTGACGGCACCGACCTGGCGATTGCCGAGATGCTGCGCGGCGGCACCACCTGTTTCAACGATATGTATTTCTTCCCGGACCGGGTGGCCGAACGCGCCGCCCGCCACGGCATTCGCGCCTGCGTGGGCATGATCATGCTGGATTTCCCCACCGCATGGGCCGCCAACCCCGACGAGTACCTGTCAAAGGGGCTGGCAGTTCATGATGAATACCGCCATCACCCGCTGATCACCACCGCTTTTGCGCCCCACGCCCCGTACACCGTATCGGACGAGCCCCTGCAGCGTATCCGCACCTGTGCCGACGAGCTTGATGTGCCCATCCACATTCATGTGCATGAAACCGCCGACGAAGTCGAACAAGGCGTCAGCCAACTGGGCATCAGGCCACTGGCCCGCCTCGACGGCCTGGGCATGCTTAACCCCGGCCTGCTGGCCGTGCACATGACCCAGCTCAACGAAAGCGAAATCGCCCGGATAGCAGAAGCCGGAGTCCACGTGCTGCACTGTCCGGAATCCAACATGAAACTGGCCAGCGGCATCTGCCCTGTCACCGAACTGGATGCCGCCGGCGTCAATATCGCCCTGGGCACCGACGGCAATGCCAGCAACAACGATCTGGACATGTTTGGTGAAATGCGCAGCGCAGCCCTGCTGGCCAAAGTAGCCAGCGGCCGCGCCGATGCCCTGCCCGCCTGGCGGGTATTGCGCATGGCCACCCTGGGGGGCGCCAGGGCACTGGGCCTGGAGCAGGAAATTGGTTCTATCGAAGCCGGCAAAAAGGCCGACCTGGCGGCAGTGCGCATGGATGGCGCGGATATGGTGCCGGTCTTCAACCCCATATCCCATCTGGTCTATACCGCGCATCGCGGTCATGTCAGCGATGCCTGGGTCGCCGGCCGCCAGTTGCTTTCCAGCGGCGTGCTCACACAGATGGATGAGACAGCGGTGATCGCACGCGCCAGGCAATGGGGCGAGCGCATCAGCGCCGGCGCCGGTGAACAGGACGCGACAACCTCATGAACACTCCCGGCGAAAATATCGACAGCCGTGAAATCGCCCACTTTGATGCGCTGGCGACCGAGTGGTGGGATCCACACGGCAGTTCAGCGCCTCTGCATCGCATCAACCCCCTGCGCCTGGATTATATCGAGCGTCAGTGCGGTGGGCTGCGTGATCTGCGGGTGCTGGATGTGGGCTGTGGTGGTGGTTTGCTCAGCGAAGGCATGGCCGAACGCGGCGCACAGGTTACCGGCATTGATCTGGCGTCAGAGGCGCTGGCCGTGGCCCACAAACATGCCACGCAAAGCGGCCTGGAAATCAACTATCGCCAAATAGCCGCCGAGGCGCTGGCTGCAGAACAACCGACAAGCTTTGACCTGGTCACCTGTCTGGAGATGCTGGAGCATGTCCCCGCTCCAGCGGCTATTGTTCGCGCCTGCGGCCAGCTGGTTCGCCCCGGCGGGCATGTGATTTTTTCCACCATCAATCGCACGCCGCGAGCCTGGGCGCTGGCGATTGTGGCTGCCGAACACCTGCTGGGCATGGTCCCACGCGGCACCCACAGCTATGAACGACTGCTGCGCCCCTCCGAGATCGCCACCCCGGCGCGCGATTCGGGACTGGAAATCACCGACCTCACCGGCCTTCACTACAACCCCCTGACGGATGTTTTCCGTCTGGGGCCCGGGGTCGAGGTTAACTATTTCATGAGCTGTCGACGGATGGAGCAATGAGCGAGCTGCGGGCAGTCTTGCTGGATCTTGACGGCACCCTGGCCGATACCGCGCCGGATATGGGGGCGGCGCTCAACCGGGTGCTGTCCGAACACGAACAACCCCCACTGAACGACGCACGTATTCGCCCATACGTCTCCACCGGCGCCGTCGGCCTGCTCAAGCTGGCGTTCGGCGCGGACCTGAAAGCCCCCCGACTGGAGCAGCTTCGCGAACGCTTTCTGCAGATCTATGCCGAACAGCCCGTACATCACACCTGCCTTTTCCCGGGCATGACCGAAACGCTGACCCGCTTGCAGGAGGCCGGTGTCCCCTGGGGGGTGGTAACCAACAAACCGGCGCGCTTCACCCGCCCGGTGCTTGAGGGTCTGGGTATACTCGAACAGGCTGCCTGCGTGGTCAGCGGCGACACCCTGAGTGAGCGCAAACCCCACCCGGCACCGGTACTGCATGCTTGCCAGTCTCTGGGACTGGCGCCGCAACAATGCCTGTTTGTGGGCGATGACCGGCGTGACATCATCGCCGGTCGCGGCGCTGGCACCGTGAACCTGGTCGCCCTTTTCGGCTATCTTGGTGATGATGGCGACCCTCGCACCTGGGCCGCCGACGGCTATATTGAACAGCCCGGCGACATTCTGGACTGGCTGGAGACGCACTGATGCTGGACTGGCTGCAGACCCAATGGCCCGCACTGGTGGCTGTTGCCGTGGCCCTGGCCACCGGGGCACTGATTACCTGGATGTTTACCCAGCGCCGGTTGCGCCAGCTGGAAAGCGATAACATTCGCCTGCATTCGGAGCTTGAAGCCGAACGCCGTGGCGGCCACCAGCTCGAACAGATGCTGGCCGAATCGCGCGAACAGCTGGCCAACACCTTCAACCAGCTCTCCCGGGATCAGTTCAAGCACAACTCCGAACAATTCCTCAGCCTGGCGCAGGAAAAGCTGGCCCAGTTCCAGATGGGCGCGCGTGCTGATCTGGGCGAGCGCCAGAAAGCAGTTGAAGACCTGGTCAAGCCGGTGCGCGAGGCACTGGAGAAAACCGAACGCCATCTGCACGAGGTGGAAAAGGAACGCCGCCAGTCCTATGGCTCCATCGAGAATTATCTGCGCCAGATGACCGACACCCAGCGCGAGCTGCAAAACGAGACGGCCCGTCTGGTCAAGGCGCTGCGGCGGCCGGAAGTACGCGGCCAGTGGGGGCAGCTGTCACTGCGTCGACTGGCCGAGCTGGCCGGCATGGTGGACCACTGCGACTTCTACGAGGAAGAACATCGCCGCACCGGTACCGGTGATACCGCGGTCCGGCCCGACATGATCATTCGCATGCCGGAAAACCGTGAAATCGTGGTGGACGTCAAGACGCCGCTGGACAGTTACCTGAGCGCGATCGAGGCCGACAACGAGACCGACCGTCAGCTGCATCTCAAGCACCATGCCCGCAAGGTGCGCGAACGGGTCCGGGAACTGGCCAGCAAGTCCTACTGGGACAGCTTCAGCAAGACGCCGGATTTCGTGGTGCTGTTCATTCCCGGCGACCAGTTTCTTTCCGCCGCCATGGACGTCGACGACAGTCTGCTGGAAGACGCTCTGCGCCAGCAGATCGTACTGGCCACACCTACCAGCTTCATCGCCCTGTTGCGGGCCGTGGCCTACGGCTGGCGTCAGCTCAGTGTGGCTGAAAACGCCGAGAAGATTCGCGAGACCGGCGAGGAGCTCTACCGCCGCCTGGCCACTTTCGCCGAACACCTCGGTCGAGTGGGCAAGTCCCTGGATTCCACCGTCAAACACTACAATAGTGCCGTAGGCTCCCTGGAACGCCAGGTGATGCCGGGTGCCAGACGCTTCCCGGAAATGGGCATCCAGAGCTCCAAAAAGATTGAGCAACCCGAGCAACTGGAAAAAACCACCCGGCAGATCACCCCGGACCGTAACGAATGACACCGCGGCAATACGTCGAACGCAAGGTGTTTGCGCGCCTGCCGGATGTGCGTATCGCCACGCTTTTTGGCGACCCCGCCACCCGCGAGGCGGCACTGACCATCCACGCCCTGCATGCGGAGCTACTGGATTCAGTCCACCAGGCCAGCGACGAAAGTGTGGCCCATGCACGCCTGGGCTGGTGGCGCCAGGAACTGACGGCCTGCGCTGACAACCAGCCCAGCCATCCGGTCAGCCGAGCACTGGCGCCGCTGATGCGCGCACATGACATCAAGCTGGAGTATTTACTGGAAATGGTCGAGGGTGCGACCCTGGACCTGTCGCCAACCGGCTACCAAGACCTCGAAGCCCTGCTGCTGCGCTGCCATCGACTGGACAGCATGACCCGCATCATCTGCGCCGGCATCTGCGGCTACGAGGATCACGACACCCTCAGGTTCGCCCGCGGCCACGGCACCGCCGCCGGGCTGCTGCAAGTGATTGTCAATGCCGGCGAAGACTACCGCCGCGAGCACCTGCGCCTGCCCCAGTCCATGCTCCAGCGCTTTGAAGTGCCACCGGCCGACCTGGGCGCTCAACGCACCTCGCCTGCCCTGCGCGCCTTGCTGGGCGAATTGCATCAGCATGCGCATGAACAGGCGGAAGAAGCCGCAAAGCTGCTGCCGGAGCGCGATCGCTACCGCCAACGCGCAGCCGTGACGGAACTGCACCTGATCACGGCGCTGCTCGAGAAAATCCGGCATCACGATTTCGAGATCCTTGCCCGGCCTGTGCGTTTGTCACCAATACAACGCCTGTGGCTGGCCTGGCGCGCAGGCAGGGCTGAACAAAAACGCCGAAGCAGTTGATCACTCCGAACTCTGCCGGGGATATAAACAGGCTGGGGAAGGCGTTATGATCTTGCGCCTTGATCCCGAACCGGCAAGTCGCCAAAAGCCAAGGAAAATTGATTCATGCCAGCACCCGATCTGACTGACCGCATTATTCTCGTCACTGGCGCCGGTGGCGGCATCGGCGCAGCTGTTTCAAGGGCACTGGCCGCGCACGGCGCTACCGTGGCCCTGCTCGGGCGTAGCGCGCGCGGCCTGGAACGCGTCTATGACGGCATCGTCGAAGCCGGTGGCCCGGAACCGGCCATCTGTCATTTCAAGCTCGAAAGCGAACCCCCCGAGGCCTATGCCCAACTGGCCCAGACACTGGACGAAAATTTCGGGCGCCTTGACGGCCTGCTGCACAATGCTGCCTTGCTGCACGGACTCACGCCGCTGGCCAACCTGCCCCTGCAGGAATGGTTGCGAGCAGTACAGGTCAACCTCAATGCACCTTTTCTGCTCACCCAGGCCTGCCTGCCCTTGCTGAAGAAATCGGCAGATGCCTCGGTGGTATTCACTCTGGATGGCGCGGCCCTGGAAGGTCGGGCTTATTACGGCGCCTACGGCGCCTGCAAGTGGGCCCAGCAGGGGCTGGCGCAGATGCTGGCGCAGGAAAGCGAGGCCAATACACCCATCCGGGTCAACACCATTGACCCCGGCCAGGTAGGCACCCAGTTGCGCACTACCATCGCCACAGGCACGCCTTCCAGCGATTTCCCGGCACCCGAAAGCATCGTGGCATCCTATCTCTATCTGCTGGGACCAGACAGCAAGAGGCAAAACGGCCGGCACATCCGGGCATCCGACAACTCCCCGGCAGACTCCGCCTGACCGATATTTCAGAAACGCAACATCAAAGCTGCCATCAGCTGGTAACGCCGGTAACTGATGCCGCCATAGGTGTCGGCCTCCTGGTGCTGCGCCTGCATATCCAGTGACAAACCGTCCTTCAGCGCGTAATTAAGGCCCGCAAAATAGCGATCAGCCGACGTATCCAGCCGGTAGGCCAGTTGCTCTTCATCGGGATCAACAATGGCATCATCGGGCAGCCAGGCGCGAGCAACTTGCTCGATGGCAGCGTCGTCCCGGCTGGTGCTAACCAGGCCACCCTCCCGCCGGGCGCCGCCGGCATAGACCAGCAATCGCGAAAACACCTGCCAGTCCAGGCTCAAGCCCAGACTGTAGAATTCATAATCAAATACGGCATTGCCGGCCAGGCGCCGATTCCAGGTGGTATTCACCCGCCCCGTCAGGCGAGTATTAAGCGGTTGTTTGAGCGTCAGACCCAGCCGGTAATAGCCCCCGTCACGCAGGCGACTGGCATATTCACGATATCCGACAACGGCCTCGCCGGTCAGCGTGGGGGTGCGGAAGGAGGCTGCCGGTCGATAATTAAGGCGAACCACGCCCTCCGGGGCAGCGAACGAGAGATCTTCGTAGCTGTCGTAGTAACGCCCGCGCAACGCTCCTTCCAGCTCCAGGGAAATAAAATCGCCAGGCATATACAAGCGATTGCCGCGTATCGCGAATTCGGCAAAAACATCACTGCGTCGGTCGGCCGAGACCCCGGCATTTCCCACATTACTGTCATATCCCGACGCCAGTTCAGCGGCGAAAAGCCAAGGGGCCTGGTATGCCATCACAGGCAGGGCGAAAAGAATCAACGCCACGCCCGAAAAAAGCTGAAGCCACACCTGCTTGCTACACATACGGCGATTGTTACCCCCTCATGCAGGCTTGTAAAGCACACACCAAAGCGGCTAATTTGGTTACCAACAACACTCAGGGAGAGATCACATGGATGAAGCCCGTCGTCGCTTTCTGGTCCGGGCCCTGTCACTGGGCGTGCTGGCGGGCGGGCTGGGCTGGAACCGAATGGCCCTGGCCGAACTGCTGGGCCGGGTGCCGGGACCGCTACCCGAAGGCAATTCGATCTTCCGTCTGGTGGGCGAAGTCAACGTCAACGGCCGGCCCGCAAGCGCCGACACTTTCATCAGCCCGGACGCCCATATCCACACCGCCCCCGGTGCGGAACTGGTGGCCGTGGTCGGCCAGGACGCCTTCATCCTGCGCGGTAACTCCGAGGTAGAGCTGTCGCTGGGTGATCGAATGCGCCAGGGGCTACGCCTGCTCAGCGGCGCCATGCTCAATGTCTTCGGCGAGCGCGGGGACGAGGAACAACTGGAAGTACGCACCCCCGTAGCGGCCATCGGCATCCGTGGCACCGGACTGTATACCGAAGCCCGCACGGATCGCAGCTATGTCTGTAACTGTTACGGTGAAGTCCTGTTGAGCGCGGCCGATGACCCGGATGAACAGGAGCACATCGTTTCACGCCATCACGACGACCCACGCTGGGTACTGACCGAGCCTGAAGACGGGCGGCGCATTATCCCGGCGCCGTTTATTAACCACACCGACCTGGAACTGATCGTGCTGGAGTCCCTGGTCGGGCGCAGCGTACCCTTCGGCGCCCCCGGCCGGACCTACCCCCGGCGCCGTCAGGACTACGCGTACTGAGTTTCCGGAAATCATGACCTGGATCATTTGATGCACTATATATGCTGGTTCATACTGCCGGTGTCGATAAAAACGAAGCCGCCCCTGGACAAACTGCAGAGAGCCGCCCAAAGCTGAGGCAGCCGGGCGCGCGGGTGACAGCATTATTGTGGAGATCGCCGTCATGGCCGAACAAAGTGCGGACCATACAATAGCGCAGCCTGAGCCTGGCCTTACGCCCCGGCAAATTGCATTTTTCCAACAATATGGCTACGTGAAAATCCCGGGGCTATTCGACGCCCGCGAAATGGAACAGTTTACCTCTGGTTTTGAGGACGCTTTTGCCAGGCACCTTAACGCCGAAGACAGTGAAGTCCTGATGCACATCCAGAATAGCCCGCTGCATGTTGCGGAACGGCCGGAAAACAGGAAAGAGCGTTTTATTCTTCCCAACATCACCGAGTACAGTTCATTACTGGCCCCGCTTTCGCGGGATCCACGCATCACAGCCATTGGCCGGAGCCTTGTCGGCGATCAGGGCCAACTCATATGTACCGACGGCAGCATCTACTACTGCAGCACTTCCTGGCATTATGATTTTTTCAATGACCCTTTCGAGAAGACAACGCTGAAGTTTTCCCTCTACCTGGAACCACTGCGTTACGACAGCGGTGCAATCCGGTTTATGCCCGGCACCCACATGGACAATGAATATTCAAGAACATTGCGCCGTGTTTTCAATTTCATGGGGGACGAATCCCCCGAAGAAACATTCGGCGTCAAGCCGGAAGATGCCCCGTCGGTAGCCGTCGAAACCGACCCGGGTGACCTGCTCGTATGGGACTTCAAAACCATGCATGCCACCTTCCACGGCAAGGCAAGAAGACGGCAAATCGGCCTGAATTTCGGTCAGCCTCCAGAGAAACGCTAGATGCCCGCAGCCGGGATCAGGCCTCTGGTATAGCCTCGTCGGACCCGGAATAAGCGCAGATGTCACACAGTACACAGCTGGCACAATCCGGACGCACCCGACAGGATATCTTGGCGTGCCGCACCAGCAGCGCGTGCAACTCGTTATAGCGTGACACCCGATCTTTTGTTCCCAGCCCGGCTTCAAGCCACTCCCGCAGCGGCTCATACCCAATCTCCGGTGTCACAGCACCCAGGCGCGAAAAAATTCGGCGGGTATAGGCGTCCACCACCATCACCGGGCGCTCAAACCCGTAAAGCAGGATGGAATCGGCGGTTTCATGACCCACGCCGTAGACGCCCAGCAGATCATGGCGCAGCTCTTTCGTTGTTCGGCCATCCAGGCACTCAAAACCACCCGCATCAACAAACCACTGACACAGGGCGCGCAAGCGGCCGGTTTTGAGCCGGAAATAACCTGAAGGGCGGATCAGTTCAGCCAGCCGTTCGGGAGGCAGTGCCAGCAAAGTGGATGCCTCCAGCGTCGGGATTTCTGATTTCAATTTTTCCAGCGCCTTTTCCACATTGGTCCAGGCGGTGTTCTGGGTCAGTATCGCGCCCACCATCATCTCGAAGCGCGTGGGCGCGGGCCACCAGTGTTGCGGCCCATAAGCCTGATACAGGGTATCCAGCACGCGTGCCGGCAGGCTCACTTGCGCCTCCGCGCACTACCCTTGCCTCCCTTCTGGCTCAAGGTCTTGCGTGGAACGCGTGTCGCGCCGGCTGCGGGCATTTTCAGCTCCACCGCCCGGTACAGCGCGGCAAACTCGTTGCGGCGCAACTCGCGGCAATCGCCGGTACGCATATCAGACGGTAGGGACAATGGCCCGAAACGCACCCGGATCAACCGGCTGACGCGAACCCCGACGGCCTCCCAAAGCCGGCGCACCTCGCGCTTGCGGCCCTCGCCTATAACCACGTGATACCAATGATTTGCGCCACTGCCACCCGCCTCGACCAGGCTCAGAAAACGCGCCGGGCCATCCTCAAGCGTCACGCCCTCAAGCAAACGGTTGATAGCCATGGCCGGGACATCACCCAACACACGCACGGCATACTCACGCTCGACCTGCCAGGAAGGGTGCATCAGGCGGTTGGCCAGCTCACCATCTGTTGTCAGCAACAGCAAGCCGGAAGTGTTGACGTCCAGACGTCCCACCGTAATCCAGCGGCCCGCCCCGGCAGGCGGCAGGCGATCAAACACGGTGGGGCGTTGCTGTGGATCACGGCGGGTGCAGACTTCTCCCTCGGGCTTGTAGTAGAGCAGCACACGTGGCGCGGGAGCCGCCTGAACGGCGTGGCTCGCCAGCAGCTTGCCGTCTACCCGGATTTTTTCGCCGCCCCGCAGCCGCTCTCCCGGGCTCGCCACACGGCCATCGACCGTGATCCGACCCTCCTGTAACCAGCGATCCACTTCCCGACGTGAGGCCACACCTGCACTGGCCAGCACTTTCTGGATCCGTTCACCGCTGTCGGGGGTGCTCATGATCCTGGCGCGGGCGAGTCGTCGTCAGCGTCAGCACTGTCGGCCACTTCATCCGCAGGCGCATCTTCTGCCATGGCGGCTTCCGTGGACGGCGTGACCTGACGCTCATTGCCCTGGTCCTCACCAAAATCCAGCTCGGCATTAATGCTCTCGAAATCCCGCAATTCCATCAGGGTCGGCAACTGCTCCAGTGAGGCAAGATTGAAATAATCCAGAAAGGTCCGGGTGGTGCCAAACAAGGTAGGACGACCGGGTACATCGCGCTGACCCACACTGCGAATCCAGTCACGTTCCTGCAAGGTACGCATGATGTTGCTGCTCACCGACACGCCGCGAATTTCCTCGATCTCGCCACGGGTAATTGGCTGGCGATAGGCGACCAATGCCAGGGTCTCAAGCAGGGCCCGCGAATAGCGCCCGGGCCGCTCGCTGGCCATGCGCCGCACCCACGGACTCCAGTCCTGACGCACCTGGAAGCGATAACCACTGGCCACACGCACCAGCTCCACGGCGCTGTCAGCATAGTCCGAAACCAGCTCATCAAGCACCAAGCGCATATCCGCCTTGTCAGGCAATTCGGCTTCATCAAAGGCCTTCTGCAGCTGCTCCGTCGACAGCGGCCCGTCAGCCGCCATCAACAGTGCCTCGACAATGCGTTTGAGACGGGTGTTATCAGCCATCATTGCTCACTCACACGTTCCTCGCCACCGGCCCGGCTGCCCGAGGTCCGCAGGTACAAGGGGGCAAACGGTGTCGCCTGGACCACTTCGATCAGTGATTCGCGGACCAGCTCCAGCAGAGCCAGAAAAGTCACCACCACCCCCGCGCGGCCTTCTTCCGGGGTAAACAGGTGCGTGAATTCTACATACTCATCGCCCGCCAGCGATCCCAGCACAGAAGACATACGTTCACGCACCGACAACGCCTCACGCCGCACCTGGTGATGTGTGTAAAGCTGCGAGCGTGCTACCACTTCCCGGAATGCCACCAGCAACTCACGCAGGGTGGTCTCGGGCATGGTCCGAACCACTTTCTGTGAGCCACTTTCGGGGTTTACCGCAAACACATCACGCTCCATGCGCGGCATCGCGTCAATATCTTCCGCAGCCTGTTTGTAGCGCTCGTACTCCTGCAAGCGACGGATCAGTTCGGCGCGCGGGTCATTTTCTTCTTCCTCGGCCTCCTGGCGCCGGGGCAACAACATGCGGGACTTGATTTCTGCCAGCATCGCGGCCATCACCAGATACTCGGCTGCCAGCTCCAGCCGCAGAGCCTTCATCATTTCCACGTATTCCATGTACTGGCGCGTAATCTGCGCCAGAGGAATATCAAGAATATCAAGGTTCTGGCGCCGGATCAGATACAGCAGAAGATCCAGCGGCCCTTCAAAGGCTTCGAGAAAAACCTCCAGTGCATCCGGCGGGATATACAGATCACGGGGCATTGTAGTGTAGGGCTCACCCTGCACCACGGCAAAGGGCATCTCCGCCTGATCGCCACGCGCGCCCGTCTGTTGTTCTTCCGTCGTCATCGCAGCAACACCCTCATTCAACGGTACTTCAGACCCATGGCCTGACGCACCTCGACCAGGGTTTCCCGGGCCAGATCCCGGGCCCGTTCACTGCCCTCACCCAGCACTGCCTGCACATGATCGGGGTCAGCCGAAAGCTCCTGGGCCCGTTTGCGGATAGGCTCAAGCTCGGCGTTAACCGCATCAATCAGCGGCTGTTTACACTCCAGGCAACCGATCCCGGCGCTGCGACAGCCAGCTTGCACCCATTCGCAGGTGCGCTCGTCACTGTAAATTTTGTGCAGCGGCCAAACGGGGCATTTCTCCGGCTCACCCGGGTCACTGCGCCTGACCCGCGCCGGATCCGTGGGCATGGTGCGGATCTTGCGATCCACTTCGTCGGGCTTCTCGCGCAGGGCAATCGTGTTGCCATAGGACTTGGACATCTTTTGCCCGTCCAGCCCCGGCATTTTAGGCGTCGGAGTCAACATCACCTCGGGTTCCGGCAAAATGATCCGACCACTGCCCTCCACATACCCCAACAGCCGCTCACGATCGGAGATCGTGATGTTTTTCTGGCTATCAAGCAGCGCCCGGGCCACTTCCAGTGCTTGCTCGTCGCCCTGTTCCTGATAACGCTTGCGCAGGTCACGATACAGTCGCGCCTGTTTCTTGCCCATCTTGCGTATGGCATCTTCGGCCATGATTTCGAAATCAGGCTCGCGGCCGAAGACATGATTGAAGCGCCGGGCAATCTCGCGGGTCATCTCAACATGCGCTACCTGATCCTCTCCTACCGGTACCCGGGTGGCCTTGTAGACCAGAATGTCGGCACTTTGCAGCAGGGGATAGCCCAGGAAGCCGTAAGTGGAAAGATCCCGCTCACGCAACTTTTCCTGCTGATCCTTGTAGGTCGGCACCCGTTCCAGCCAACCCATCGGCGTGATCATGGACAGCAGCAGATGCAGCTCCGCATGCTCGGGAACATGGGACTGCACAAACAGGGTCGACAACTTGGGGTTTACGCCTGCAGCCAGCCAGTCTATGGCCATCTCCAGCGCATGCTCGGCAATACTTCCGGAATCCTCGTAATGCGTGGTCAGGGCATGCCAGTCGGCGATAAAAAACAGGCACTCCTCTTCCTGCTGCAGTCGCAGCCAGTTACGCAATACCCCGTGATAGTGGCCCAGATGCAGCGCACCGGTGGGTCGCATGCCCGACACAATGCGCGCCGGTTGAGTGGAATTGGAAACCAAGCGGACTCCCGAATCAGTGATTAAAGCATAAACAAATGGCCGCATGGCGGCCGGGAAACGTCATTATAACCACAGGCTGGCGGAGTAATTCAGCGCCACGCCGTCACCCGCTCTGACTCGCGCCCGTGGCGCAGTATTTCCGGCGGTTGCCCCGTCATATCCACCACCGTGGTCGGCTCCACCCCGCAGTGCCCGCCATCCACGACTGCGTCCACCTGATGCTCCAGCCGCGCGCGAATGTCATCCGGCTCGGTCAGCGGCAACTGCTCATCCGGCAGAATCAGGGTGCTGCTGAGAATGGGCTCGCCCAGCATCTCCAGCAGGCCCGTCACCACCGGGTGCTCAGGCACACGGATGCCGATCGTGCGCCGTTTGGGATGATGCAGACGCCGGGGCAACTCGCGCGTGGCAGGCAACAAAAAAGTATACGGCCCCGGCGTCAGCCCCTTGAGCATACGGTATTCGCTGTTGCCTACTTTGGCATAGGTGGCAATGCTCGACAGATCCGGGCACACCAGCGTGAAATGGTGATCAGGCCCAACCTGGCGTATCCGGCTGATGCGCTCCTGGGCCGCCTTCGAATCAATCCGGCAACCCAGTGCATAACAGGAATCCGTGGGATACACGATCACCCCGTCGCGCTCGAGAATTTCGACCGCGCGTCGCAGCAGACGGGGCTGGGGGGTTTGTGGATGAATCTCGAAGTATTGGCTCATACGCGCAGTGTAACGGTTTGCTCTGCCAAATAGTGAGCCCCGTACCGCTGGCACTGGAAGCACCGCTTCCTTACACTAGCGCGCATGAGCAAGCAAAGCAGCGAACGCATTGAGCGAGTCAGGGCGCGCCTGGAACAGGCTCTGCAACCCGTGACGCTGGAAATCACCGATGACAGTCACAAGCATGTGGGCCATCCGGGGGCGCGCACCGGCATGAGCCATTTCAGTGTGCGCATCCGGGCGGAAAGCTTTCGCGAGACCGCGCCACTGGTCCGGCACCGTATCGTCTACGAAGCCCTCGGCGACATGATGCAGACTGATATCCACGCCCTGCGTATTGATGCCGCGCCACCGGCGAATAGCCCTCAGTAAAAGGCCTGTATGCCGGTCTGGGCGCGACCCAGGATCAAGGCATGCACGTCATGCGTGCCTTCGTAGGTATTCACCGCTTCCAGATTCAGTACGTGGCGGATCACATGGTATTCATCCGACACGCCATTGCCGCCGTGCATATCCCGCGCCTGGCGGGCAATATCCAGCGCCTTGCCGCAGGAGTTGCGCTTGACCAGCGATACCATCTCCGGCGTGGCCCGTCCGGCATCCATCAGGCGCCCTACCCGCAGCGCCCCCTGCAGACCCAGGGCAATCTCGGTCTGCATGTCGGCGAGCTTTTTCTGGATCAGCTGGTTGGCCGCCAGCGGCCGGCCGAACTGCTCGCGCTCCAGGGTGTAGTT
>SLRW01000022.1 GCA_007130745.1 Gammaproteobacteria bacterium | reverse complement strand
TCCGGCGCCAGGGTGTCGCCCTCGGTCACTTGCCAGCGGATGCTGACCCCGGGGTCGAGCGCCGAGAACACACGCTCAAACCACGGTCGCCCGCACAGCACGCCGGCCTCGCGGCTGATCACTCGCGCTCGCATGCGCTTGCTGGCTGGCACCAGCAGCGCCGTGCGATCACCGTCGCCCACGTCTTCGGCCAGGGCCCGGCGCACGTCCTCCGCCACCGTGTCGGTATCGACCGGATCCATGCCGCTGATGGTCAGGTGACCGGGTGTTACTGTCGCCATATTCCCTGTCCTGCAAGTATAAGGTGGTCCCGCCGGGGCAGAAGACACCCAGTATAACCGGGGGCGGGGGTGGTTGTGTGCGCGAGGCGCACACAGGTTACTAAGGCGGCTGGAGCGCACATGCCCGGTGTGGTGGCTTGTGCCGTAGGCGGCGGTTGCGTATCATTTGCCGCCCCGGTCCGTACAGGGCCGGAGATTAGTAACGTTGCGGCAAAGCCGTGACGTACTCCTTGCCTCACTGGCGCCAACTCCGGCGTACGGGAGGCTGATACCCGCAAGGAGCAACAATGCGACATTATGAGATCGTGTTCCTGGTCCACCCGGACCAGAGTGAACAAGTGCCGGCGATGGTGGAAAAGTACCGCAGCATCGTCGAGGGCGAAGGTGGCCGTATTCATCGGCATGAAGACTGGGGCCGCCGCCAGCTGGCCTATCCCATCGACAAGATCCACAAGGCGCATTATGTGCTGCTTAATGTTGAGTGCAGCGATAGCGCCCTGGAAGAAATTCGCAGCGCTTTCCGTTTTAATGACGCCGTGATCCGTAACCTCGTGATAGGTCGCGATGAAGCCGTGACCGAACCGTCACCCATGGCGGGTACGCGCGAGGATGATCGTGACGATGATAGTCGTGAGGAGCGAGGCGGCAGCCGTCGTCGTGATGCAGAAGACAGCCGGGATGAGCGCGATGACGCCGGCGAGTCTGAAGCAGAGGATGACGACGCCGACGATGAATTCGATGGCGAATCCGATGAGGATCAGGCCGAAAAGAGCAGCTGAACCTCACGCCGCTGAATAACAGGGAGTATCTGCAATGGCACGTTTTTTCCGACGCAGGAAGTTCTGCCGTTTCACCGCCGAGGGTGTGAAGGAGATCGATTACAAGGATCTGGCCACACTCAAGGCATATATTACCGAGACGGGCAAGATTGTGCCCAGCCGTATCACCGGTACCCGGGCACCGTATCAGCGCCAGTTGTCTACCGCGGTCAAGCGCGCGCGCTTTCTGGCGCTGCTACCCTATACTGATCGTCACTGAGGAATTGCGCGTACCGCGCATGGCTGGAAGGCAGTAATGCAGGCGCTGGCGCAATGGGCTATGCGAGGCCCGGTGGAGGCCACCCTGCTGGTTGTGGTCTTTGGCGTGTTGAGCTGGTATTTGCCGCCGCTGGCTTATCTGGCCAGTGCTGTAGTGGCCCTGCTGGCGATGCAGCTGGATGCGGGCCGGGCGCTGGGTGTGACTGCAGCAGCGACGGCAGCACTGTCGCTTTTGGGTCTGGTGTTGCTGGGCAGTGCTCTGCCGGGTCTGGCAGGTGCCTTGTTGACACTGGTGCCGGTGGCGGTACTGGGTGGTTTGGTGCGCCGCCAGGGCACGCTTGCTGCCGGCCTGATTGGTACAGGCGTGCTGGGTATGGCGCTGGCGCTGGCAGGCTGGTTGTTGCCCGCGGATCCGCAGCAGTGGTGGCTGGAGCATTTGCGCCAGTTTCTGGAGCAGGCGCTGGGCAGCGCGGCGGTAGACGAGATGCCGCCTGCGGAGTTGCAGGCTCTGGCAACGATGTTGCCCGGATTGATTGGTTTGATGGGCGGGGTTGGCACGTTCATCAGTTTGATGCTGGGGCGCTGGTGGCAGGCGCTGCTGTACAATCCCGGCGGATTTCGCCGTGATTTTCATGCGCTGTCGATCGGGCGTGGCCTGGCGCTGGCGCTGGTGGTGTTTGCCGCCCTTGGTGTTGCCGGCGTGGAGATAGCTGCCGGTGTCGTGCTGGCGGGCGCTGCGGCTGCCATGTTTCACGGTCTGGCGATTGTGCATGCGCTGGCTGCAAAATTGCCCCGGGGCCAGGGAATATGGTGGCTGGTGCCTTTTTATGCGTTGCTGGTTTTTATGTTGCCCTATCTGGGGCTGATGCTGGCAGTTGCCGGTGTAATGGATACGGTGCTGGATTTCCGGCGCCGCGCCGCAGGTGACGGCACCGCGGACTGAAGTTGCAATAGTCCGGGTGGCGCTCGCTATGGTTTTGAATTGACGCGAATCTGGTGGTGTGAAATGGAAGTAATTCTGCTTGAAAAAGTCGACAACCTGGGCAAGCTGGGTGACCGGGTCAAGGTGCGCCCGGGTTATGGGCGCAATTTCCTGATTCCCCAGGGTAAGGCGGTGCGTGCCACCGCCGAGCGCATCAAGGAATTCGAGGCCCGGCGTGCCGAGCTGGAAAAGGCCGAATCCGAAGCCGTCGAGGCGGCCACAAAGCGTCAGTCGGCGCTTGAGGGGGCCACGGTTACCATTACTGCGAAGGTGGCCGGTGAAGGCCAGCTCTACGGTTCCGTATCCACGGCCGAGATTGCCGAGGCGCTGGTGGAAGCCGGCCATGAGGTGGAGCGCAAGGAGTTGCGGCTACCGGGCGACGGGACGATCCGCGAAGTGGGTGAGTACGACATCGTGATACACTTGCACAGCGATGTGGACGCCACTGTGCGGCTGACGGTTGAGGGCGAAGAATAATAACGCCGGCCCGGAGCTGGAGGCCGGCAGCGCCTGCATTCAGGGGCTGGTGACCGGTACCGGATTCGGGTATCCGCCTTCCCGGCCTGTAAGCTGTCACGGGTGATCCGGTGTAAGCCGGAACGATTTTCGGCGGGGTCCTGATCATGTCGGAGCTTGAGTTCAGCATGCCAGCAGTTACGGACGACCTGTCCGGGCTGCGTGTTCCGCCACATTCGATCGAGGCGGAGCAGGCTGTGGTTGGCGGCCTGATGCTGGACAATAGCCGCTGGGAAGAAGTCGGCGATCGCATCACCGAAGCCGATTTCTACCGTCGGGAACACGCTCTGATCTTCCGCGCCCTGTCAACGCTTGGAGACCGGGGTGATCCACTGGACGTGGTGACGGTTTCTGAATGGCTCGCCAACGAAGGATTGCTTGATCGTGTCGGTGGCGTAGCCTACCTGGGCGAACTGGCACGTGATACCCCCAGTGCCGCCAATATCCGCGCTTATGCCGACATCGTGCGAAACCGCTCAGTGTTGCGCCAGCTGATTGCGGTAGGCAGCGAAATCAGCACCAGCGCCTTCGAGCCTGGCGGGCGTGATGCTACCCGGCTGATCAGTGATGCCGAACAGAAGGTCTTCGAGATTGCCGAGCGCGGTGCACGCGGCCAGCAGGGTTTCCGCAGCATCCGCAGTCTGCTCACAGACACGGTCGAGCGCATCGATGCCCTGTTCCAGAGCGACAGCGCCATTACCGGTCTGGCTACCGGCCTGAGCGAGTTCGATGACAAGACGGCGGGCTTGCAGAATGGTGATCTGATTATTATCGCGGCGCGGCCTTCCATGGGCAAGACGGCGCTGGCGATGAATATCGCCGAGCATGCTGCAATCCGCGATCAGATTCCAACCGCCATATTCAGCATGGAGATGCCCGGCGAACAGCTGGCCATGCGCCTGATTTCCTCGCTGGCCCGCATCGACCAGACCCGGGTCCGTACCGGGCGGCTGCAGGATGACGATTGGCCCCGTATTACCTCGGCCATGTCACTGATGTCCGAAGCCCCCATGTTTATTGATGACACCCCGGCCCTGACGCCCACCGAGATCCGTGCACGGGCGCGAAGGCTGAAGCGAGAACATGGTCTGGGGTTGATTTTGGTCGATTATCTGCAGCTGATGCAGACCGGCGGCCAGGCCGAAAACCGGACCAACGAAATATCCGAAATCTCGCGCGGCCTCAAGGCGCTGGCCAAGGAGATGAATGTGCCGGTAATTGCCCTGTCGCAGCTTAACCGTAATCTGGAACAACGACCCAACAAACGCCCGGTGATGTCTGATCTGCGTGAGTCGGGGGGTATAGAGCAGGATGCCGACGTTATCGCATTTATCTATCGTGATGAGGTGTATAACGAAGACAGCCCGGACAAGGGAACCGCCGAGGTGATTATCAGCAAGCAGCGTAATGGCCCAACGGGCACCTGCAGGCTGACCTTCCTGGGACAATATACCCGTTTCGAGAATTTCATTTCCGAACATGACGAGGGTTATGCATGACGGGCGCTGCCCATGCCCGTATTTCCCTGACGGCCTGGCGACAGAATCTCGCGGTGGCGCGGCGTGCAGCCCGTGGCGCGCGCGTGATGGCTGCGATCAAGGCGGATGCTTATGGTCATGGCCTGATTGCTGCGGCACGGGCGCTTTCCGGTGCTGATGCTTTCGCCGTGGCCCGGATGGACGAAGCCGTGGCCCTGCGCAATGCAGGGTTTGCCCATCGTGTCGTATTACTTGAAGGCGTGTTCAGCGCGGAACAAATGCAGGCGGCGCAATCCCGGCGCCTGGATCTGGTGATCCATGATCCGGCGCAGCTGGAATTGCTGGAATACGCTGATCCGCGGCGGCCCGTGACGGTCTGGATCAAGGTGGACTCCGGCATGCACCGGCTTGGTTTTTTGCCGGAGGAAGTAGCGGAGGTAGCCGAACGCCTGCAGGGCATGCGTGCCGTGGCCGTTCCGCCGGCCCTTATCACCCACCTGGCCAATGCCGATGCCCGGGATGAGGCCGTGACCGCGGCCCAGGTCGCTGCTTTTGATCGTGCTACATCGGGATTGCCCGGTCCTCGCAGCATTGCCAATTCAGCCGGGCTGCTCTGGTATGAAGACAGTCTGGCCGACTGGGTGCGACCGGGCATCATGCTTTACGGTGTTTCGCCTTTTGTTGGTGGCCGGGCGGATGAACAGGGCTTGCAGCCGGTAATGACGCTGACCAGTGAATTGATTGCCGTCAAGCATCTGCGTGCGGGCGATCCTGTCGGCTACGGGGGCACCTGGTGTTTGCCTGACGACAGTCGTATCGGGGTGGTGGCTATTGGTTACGGGGATGGTTACCCCCGGCATGCGCCCAGTGGTACTCCGGTGCTGGTTAACGGGCAACGGGCGCCGCTGGTAGGCAGGGTGTCCATGGATATGTTGAGCGTGGACCTGGGCCCGCAGAGTGAGGCCAGGACAGGCGACCCGGTGACGCTGTGGGGAGAAGGCCTTGCGGTTGAGGAAATCGCCGAGCAGGCCGGCACTATCGCCTACGAACTCTTGTGTTGCGTGACATCACGGGTGCCGCGCATTTACACATAGCGAGTTAACCGAGCATAAAGCCGAGTTTGATTCCAGCCAGCTCAATCACATCCTGATCGTAAAGCGTCTGGGGCTCGGTGCCGATGGGGCGCCCGTTGATTTTTGGGGGTTCGCCCGAATCACCTTCGGTGGGAACGTAGACAATCGCGAACTCATCCTTGCCACGCTGGATTTCAGCGGCCTGTTCACCGACCCGGCCGATGGGCGTGGTTTTACGCAGCAAAGGCATTTCCTTGCCGGCATAGGGGCCATCCATAAACTGTAAACGTCCACGCAGCGGGCCTGAAGCAGGCCGGCTGAGGCGTTCGGGTTCCGGCTCCGGCTCAGGCTCCGGCTCAGG
>SLRW01000111.1 GCA_007130745.1 Gammaproteobacteria bacterium | reverse complement strand
CGCGTGAACAGCCACTGCTCCCAGCGGTAATAGTCCGGGTCGCAGGTGGCCAGCTCGCGCTGCCAGGCATAACCAAAACCCAGCCGCTGCAGCTGGCCGCGCATGTAATCGACGTTTTCACGCGTCCACTGCGCCGGTGGCACACCATGCTTGGCGGCTGCGTTTTCCGCAGGCAGACCAAAAGCATCCCAGCCCATGGGCTGGAGTACGTTGCGCCCCCGCATACGCTGATAGCGAGCAATCACGTCCCCAATGGTGTAGTTGCGCACATGGCCCATATGCAGACGGCCACTGGGATAGGGAAACATCGACAGACAGTAGAATTTTTCCCTGTGCGGATCCTCGGTCACCTCAAAAGTGCCGTGGGCATCCCAGTACTGCTGGGCGCGTGCCTCGATCTGTTCGGGCTGGTAGGCGTGGTCCATGATGCTGATTATGCCTTGTGTGGCCTGTTAGCGAGGGGGCAAAGCTTAACCCGCCAGCGACAACCGGCTCAACGCGAAACCTGATCTGCTTGTGCGACCTTCGTTATACTGTGGTGGTGAATGAACCAGGACGTGGCCGACAGCCCGTGAGGTAGCTATGAGTGACAAGGATAAAGACAGCAAGCTCGAAAGCGAGGGAAAACTCGCCGAGCGGCTGGAGCAGGCCTACGAGAATATGCTCGAACGGGTGCGTGATGCGCTGGAGGAATTTGACGATGAAACCCGGCCACGACTGCGTCAGGCCGTGGCCCACGCCCGCGAGCGAGCGGTGGAACTGGGTGAACTCAGTCGTGAAGAGGCCGACCGCATTGGCGAGTACATCCGCCGTGATCTGAGCGAGGCGGGGGATTTTCTGTCACGCACCGGGCGTGAGCTGCGTGACTGGCTGCGCTTCGACATCGAACTGCTGGAAGCGCGTTTTCTCGACATGCTGCTGGGCGCCGCCGACCGTACGCGCTCTGAAATCGCGGCCATGCGCGAAACCGGCACCATCAACTTTCGCTATCACACCGGCGAAATCGCCGGTCCCGGTACCCTGTTCTGTGAACACTGCGATCACTCGCTGACACTGAAGCGCACCGGACATATCCCGCCCTGCGCACACTGTCATGGCACTGAATTCCGCCGCCCCAAGCGGGCCAGCTGATGCAACCATTGATCGTTGATTCGGGCGAGCAGTTGCGCGAACTCTGCCAGCGCATGGCCGGGCGGCCATGGCTGGCCGTAGACACCGAATTCATGCGCGAGCGCACCTACTACCCGCAATTATGCATGGTACAGCTTGCCGACGATGAAGAAGTCGCCTGCATCGACACGCTTGCTATCGACGACCTGCAACCCCTGGGCGAACTGCTGCTAAACCCCGACAGCACCAAGGTCTTCCATGCCGCCCACCAGGACATGGAAGTACTGCATGGATTGTTCGGCAAGCCTCCCGCGCCGGTATTCGACACCCAGATTGCCGCCTCGCTGGCCGGCTTTACGCCGCAGATTGGCTATGCGCGCCTGGTGAGCGAGCTGCTGGGTGTGGAACTGGACAAGCAGCATACCCGCAGCGACTGGTCACGCCGGCCTCTGCCGGAAGCCGCATGGCAATATGCCGCCGATGATGTGCGCTGGCTGCGTGAGGTGTACCAGCGCCTGCATGAGCAACTCGAGGCCAACGGCCGCCTGCAGTGGCTGGAATCCGACTTCAACGCACTCAGTGACAGCAGTCGCTACTGCACTGATCCCGATGAGGCCTGGCGGCGCCTGCGCCAGCTTGATCGACTGCAACCCGTCGCCTTCACGGTGGTCTGCGAACTGGCCGCCTGGCGCGAACGTGAAGCCATGCAGCGCGACCGGCCACGCCAGTGGCTGCTGCGCGACGAGATGATTGTGGATATTGCCCGCCGTCAACCGGCCTCGGTAGAGGACTTGCACCATATCCGGGGCGTCAGGGAAAGCCTGGGTCGGGGCAGAACAGATGCCGGTGAAGTGCTCGACGTAGTCGCCCGGGCCGGTGAATTACCCCCGCGACAGCCACCGCCGCGCCGTGCGCGCGAGCTGGCGCCTCAACAAGAACCGGTGGTGGACCTGCTGATGGCTGTGCTACGTGAATGTGCCCGGCGCGGCGACGTGGCCGCTTCAATGATCGCCGGGCGGCGCGAAGTTGAAAAGCTGGTCTGCGGCGAACGCAAAATGCCCCTGCTTGAAGGCTGGCGCGGACATATCGCCGGACAAACCATGCTGGCCGTACTGGAAGGACGCGTCAGTGCGCGCGTTGCCGGGGACAGCGTGGAACTGGCAGACACCTGAAGCTGAGAAGAGACGGCACAATCGGGCCCGACTCAAATCCTGCTGTAGCGGCGGATCACTTCAACCAGACCGGCGTAGATTTCGCCGATCTCGCCCTCGCCCGGCACCGTCTCCAGCTTGCCCTGCCCACGGTAATAGTCCATCACCGGGCGGGTTTCGCGCTGGTAGACTTCGAGCCGGTTGGTAATGGTGCGCTCATTGTCATCAGCGCGGTGAATCAGCTCAGTGCCACCGCAGGCGTCGCACACACCTTCCCGGGCAGGGGGTGAAAAATAGACGTTGTACATCTGGCCGCAATCCGCGCAGGTGCGTCGCCCGGTCAGGCGCTTGACCAGGCTTTCAAAGGCCACATCCAGCAGTACGGCCACATCCAGCGGACGACCAAGCCCCTCCAGCACTTCATCCAGCGCCTCGGCCTGCGCCACATTGCGGGGAAAGCCGTCCATGATAAAACCGCGCTCAGCGTCGGGCTCGGCCAGGCGCTCCCGGATAATGCCCAACACGATGTCATCGGAGACCAGCTCACCGGCATCCATGACCGATTTGGCCTGGCGACCAAGTTCGGAGCCCGAGGCCACGGCCGCGCGCAGCAAATCGCCGGTGGATACCTGGGGCACACCAAATTCTTCCATCAGCTTCTTGGCCTGGGTCCCCTTGCCCGAACCGGGCGCCCCGAGCAGTACCAGTCTCATCTGCGTGCTCTCGTCTCTTTTGTGCCCATCAGTCGCTGTGGCCAGGCGCGCAGCAAAATCAGGAGTATGGCTGAAAGCGCGATAAGGTAACGGCCACCCCACAGCAAGTCAACGCTGCCGGCGGCACGCGCCTGACAGCACTGGCAGCGACGCATCCGCAAACCGTCAGGGTTGCTGCTATAATGCGCCGCTTTGCGCAGCACTAAACAGGGAGTCAACAACACCATGAGCCTCAAGGATATCACCGCGGGCGACAAAGCCCCCGAAACCTTCAATGTCATTATTGAAATCCCCGCCCAGGGCGATCCGGTAAAATACGAAGTCGACAAGGACACCGGCGCACTGATGGTTGATCGCTTCATGACCACCGCCATGCACTATCCGTGCAACTACGGCTATATCCCGTGCACGCTGGCAGACGATGGCGACCCGGTGGACGTACTGGTCATCACCCCCTTCCCGGTGCTGGCCGGCTCGGTCATTGAGTGTCGCGCGCTGGGTATGCTGGCAATGACCGATGAAGCCGGCGAGGATGCCAAACTGCTGGCAGTGCCCATCGACAAACTCACCGGCGGCCTGCATCAGCATATGAAATCCACTGATGACGTACCGGAAATTACCCGCGCCCAGATCACTCATTTCTTCGAACACTACAAGGATCTGGAAAAGGGCAAGTGGGTGCGCGTGGATGGCTGGAAGGATGTCACTGCCGCACACAAGGAAATCACCGATGGCCTGGAGCGCTACACGGGCTAAAGGTCCGGGCGCTACACCAGACGCAATACGGGAGCACACTAATGGGTCGCTGGATACTGGCAATAGTGATGCTTGCGGCCATTGCCGGCGCAACGCTTCTGGGTTTTTCCGTGACCCGCGACATCCCGCTGGACAAGCTGGAAGCGCGCTACGCTGACGAGCACAGCCGCTTTGTGGAAATCGGCGGCTTGCGGGTGCATTACCGGGACCAGGGCAGCGGTCCGGTGCTGGTGCTGCTTCACGGCACCGGCGCCTCGCTGCACACCTGGGATGGCTGGGTGGACGAACTGCAGGCCGATTACCGCATTATCCGCCTGGACCTGCCCGCCTTCGGCCTTACCGGCCCGCGCGATGACCGCGACTACCGTATCAGCGCCTACGTGGATTTTCTCCACGCTTTCACCGGAGAGCTCGGGCTGGACTCATTTGCCCTGGCCGGCAACTCGCTGGGGGGGCACATTGCCTGGCGTTATGCGCTGGAACACCCCTCGCGGGTCAGCGACATGGTGCTGGTGGCGCCCTCGGTTTATCCGCCGCAAGACATTCCCCGCGCCATGCGTCTGGCCCGTACGCCGGTCGTCAACCAGCTGGTCCGTCATGTGCTTTCACCCGCACGGGTGCGCGACAGCCTGGAAGAGGTTTATGGCGACCCGGCGCAGGTCAGTGATGAGCTGGTAGCACGTTATTTCGAACTCACCCTGCGCCCGGGTAATCGCCAGGCGTTTATCGACCGGGCGCGCACCGAAATGCACTGGCGGCATGCCGAACTGGGAGACATCCACACCCCCACCCTGGTGATATGGGGCGGGCGCGATACCTGGATTCCAGTGCAAAACGGGGAACAAATGGTACGGGACATGCCCCGGGCCAGGCTGTACACCTTCCCCGAACTCGGCCATGTTCCCATGGAGGAAGATCCGGCCCGCACGGCAACACTTGCAGCCCGGTTTCTTGGCGGTAACGGAGCAACCACCGACCCGTGACCAAAGCTTGTCACGGGCCGATGGCTGGTTAAACCGCCGACTGACAAACCCGGTCAACCAGCGTTTGCGACGTCCGGATTATTTGCCAATCTTCAGATCAGCCAGGTTGCGGCCTTTTGCCAGCCACTCCTTGACCCAGTTGGGCTGACGCCCTTTGCCACTCCAGGTCTTGCCGGCATCGTCGGGATGGCGATATTGCGCGGCCGAGGAACCGCCACGGGTCTTGCCCCCGCCAACCAGTTCATTAAGGCTGAAGCCATGCTCTTTTGCGGTTTTACGCAAGGCTTCACGGGCCTTTTTCTTTTCATCCTTGACGCGCTTTTCCATTTCCTTGCCAATCTTGCGATTAAGAGCCTTGAGTTCACGTACACTCATGCCTGAGAGATTGATGCTCATTTGATCTCCTTGAAAAAACTTTATTTATTCCACTTGCGGGCAATAGATAATACGCATTACTTCGCGGATTTCAAACAAATAAAAAGCGGGAAGGGGAGAAAGGTTTTAATTCTTGCAACTTTCCCACCTTCCCACTTAATAACTTTAACGACCGGTGGTCAGAACGACTTTACCAGTCACCTTTCTTTGCAAAAGCGCATTAAGCGCATCAGCCGCCTTTTCCAGGGAATAGGTCTGCGAAACATGCGGGTGTATTTTACCCTCGGCGTGCAAGGTAAACAGCTCCTTGAAATTACGTGCGTTGGTCTGGGGTTCACGGCCGGCAAAAGCGCCCCAGAAAACCCCCACGATCTGACACCCCTTGAGCAGCGCCAGATTGACCCGCAATTCCGGAATGCGACCGCTGGCAAAACCCACTACAAGCAGCCGTCCATTCCAGTTGATACAGCGAACCGCCTGATCAAAGGCATCCCCGCCCACCGGGTCATAAATCACATCGGCGCCCTGACCCCCGGTCAGCTCCTTGACCCGCTCCTTGAGTTTTTCCGTGCTGTAATTAATCAGCTCATCGGCGCCATGTTCTTTTGCCACTTCCAGCTTTTCATCACTGCCGGCCGCCGCGATCACGCGCGCGCCCAGCACCTTGCCAAGCTCTACCGCAGCCAGACCCACCCCGCCGCTGGCACCAAGCACCAGCAGCGTTTCGCCCGGTTGCAGATCAGCACGCTGCACCAGGGCATGATAGGACGTGCCATAGGTCATGGAAAACGCCGAGCCGGTGATGTAGTCCATGCTCTCGGGCAGGGGCATCACCTGGCCCACATCACACAGCACTTCCTCGGCAAACCCGCCCCAGCCGGTCATGGCAATGACACGGTCACCGCTCTGATATTCGGTCACCTCCTCACCCACTGCAATCACCTCGCCGGCCACTTCGCCACCCGGCGAGAACGGCATGTCGGGCTGGAACTGGTATTTACCCTCGATAATCAGGGTGTCGGGGAAATTGACCCCGCAGGCGCGGACTCCGATAAGCACCTGGCGTGCACCGGGCTTCGGGCTGTCAATCTCTTCCACCACCAGCGCTTCAGGTGGTCCATGTTCCTTGCACAGTACGGCACGCATGTTTTATCTCCTGTTATTTATTCTGGATAACAAGGCGATTGTACAGAAAACGCAACACGACTAATTAATCTTAAAGCTCCCCTCTAAGCCGCGCCCAAATCATGCCCACATATTCGTGCAAGAGTCGTTCACTACGGTACATTTGTTGTGCCGACGGCAACAAATCAGGGGAGCGGAAATCCCGCTCGGCGCGCACCAGATAGGCCGTGGGCGCCGGCACCGGCTCCAGCCCCCGGGCCCGGAACAACGCCATAGAGCGGGGCATATGCGAGGCGGAAGTCACCAGCACCAGCGACGCTTCACCCACGTGCTCGCGCACCCGCAGCGCCTCGCCTGCGGTATCCCGGGGCCGACTGTCAATCACAATGCGCTCTGCCGGCACACCCAGTTCCATGGCCGCGGCGGCGGCCACCTCGGCATGGGAAAGCTGGCCATCCACCGCGCCCCCGGTGAGCAGCAAACGCGCCCCGGGGTTATGCTGCAACACCCGCAACCCTTCCCCCAGCCGGGCCATACCGGTCGCACCGAGCAAGGTAGTCGCGGGGCGCGACTCGCTGTGGGCATTACCGGAGCCCAGCACCACCACCCAGCTCACCTCCGGAACTTCCACCAGTGGCGGGTAACGGCTCTCAAGCCCGCCCAGCAAACGGTCTGTCGGCCCGGGACCGGCAGACAACAGGAAAACGGCCACCCCCCCGGTGAGCAACACCCGGGCCATGCGCCGATAACGGGAGAACAACAGCAGGCCCAGTCCGGCCAGCAGCAACAGGCTGGCCAGACTCGCCGGCAGAATCAGAGCCCCGCCCAGCTTTTGTAGCCAGAAAAGGTCCACGCTCGTTTACACCGTCGGGCTAGCACGGCTTATCAGCGCATTGAGGTCCGTACCGGGGGCCAGGGTGCCGGCCAGCAGGCCACCATCGCCGGCCAGCCGCGAGGCACACCAGGCGTCGGCCACCGCCGCATTGCCGGCCTGTATCAGCAACGCCCCCTGCAACGCCAGCGCCATACCCTCAACCACACGCCGGGCGCGCAGTTGCATATCCTCGGCGTGATCGAATTCCTGCTTCAACGCCGTGACATAGTGATCAAAATTGCGGTCTTCGCCTTTGGCCCGGTCCAGCTCGGCAAAGAAGGCTTCCAGGGTTTCCGGTGTTTTGGACAGAGCCCTCAAAACATCCAGGCACTGCACATTACCCGAGCCTTCCCAGATAGCATTCACCGGCGCCTCGCGATACAGCCGCGGCAGAATGGTCTCTTCGACGTAACCGGCGCCACCCAGGCATTCCTGCGCCTCGTTGATCATCATCGGCGCACGCTTGCACACCCAGTACTTGGCTACTGCCGTGGCAATACGCACAAACAGCGCCGAATGCTCGTCATCAGCGGCTTCCTCAAACCCCCGTGCCAGGCGCATGGTCATCGCCACAGCACCTTCGGATTCCAGCGCCAGATCGGCCAACACATTACGCATCATGGGCTGCTCCACCAGCCGCCTGCCAAAGGCCTCGCGGCCGGCACAGTGATTCACTGCCTGCGCCACCGCCTGACGTTGCAGCGAAGCTGAACCAATCACGCAATCCAGCCGGGTCTCGCCCACCATGCGCAGGATGGTAGCCACACCCCGGCCTTGCTCACCCACCATGCGCGCCCAGGCGCCGTGGTATTCGATTTCGCTGGAGGCATTGGACTGATTGCCCAGCTTGTCCTTGAGCCGCTGAATATGGAAACGGTTGCGACTGCCATCGGGGCACCAGCGCGGCACCAGAAAACAACTCAGGCCGCCATCGCTGTATGCCAGCGTCAGAAAGGCATCGCTCATGGGCGCCGAGCAAAACCATTTGTGCCCCACCAGCTCATAAGCCTGACCGGGGCCACCCTGGCCCAGCGGCGTAGCGCGGGTGGTATTGGCGCGCACATCCGAACCGCCCTGCTTTTCAGTCATCGCCATGCCCAGCGTCACGCCACGTTTTTGGGTCGACGGGATAAACCGGCTGTCGTACTCGGCGGCCAGCACCAGCGGCTCCCATTCAGCGGCCACCTCCGGCTGCTCACGCAGCGAGGGGATCACGGCGTGAGTCATGGTCATGGGGCACATGGTGCCGGCTTCGAACTGGTTATGCAGGTACATCAGGCCGGTGCGCGCCACACGGGCGCCCTTGCCCTGCGTCCAGGTCAGGGAGGTCAGGCCGTGACTGATCCCCAGTTGCATCAGACGATGATAGGCCGGGTGATAATCCACCTCGTCAATACGATGACCAAAACGATCATGGGTGCGCAGCCGCGGCTTGTGCTCGTTGGCCTCAAAACCAAGCGCCAGCACCTCGCTACCAGCGATGGCGCCATAGGCATCAAGACGATCCTCGAAGGCAGCCCCGCCCTCACGGCGCACGGCTTGCTGCAGGGCAATATCAGTCGCCCAGGCATTGTAGTCTTCAAGCGGCCGGGGCTGGTTGAAGACCTCGTGCGTCGGCGCGGGGGCAGCCGGGCTCTCGCCAACCGACGTAGCGGATGTTCTAGCTGACATATCAAAACCCTCCTCCAGGGAACCCGGTTATTGTGCCACGTCAGGACAGCCGCATGCTGCCCCGTCCTGGAACACAAAAAAAGCCTGCCACCGCTTGAGGGTGGCAGGCTTTTCAGGCAATTTGACAGGACGTTGTAAGCGGGAAGGCTGGAAAGCCCTGGGTCTTAAGGAAACGCTGAGGCGCGACGGAGCAACTAGCGTTCCATGATCGCAGTAATGCCCATACCGCCCGCCGTGCACACCGAAATCAGCCCGCGGCCGGAACCAGCTTCCTCGAGAATGCCGCCGAGGGTGGCGATGATCCGCGCGCCCGTCGCAGCAAAGGGGTGCCCGAAGGCCAGGCTGCCACCCTTCACGTTAAGTTTGCTGCGATCAATACTGCCCAGCGCCTTGTCCAGACCCAGCCGGTTGCGGCAATAGTCCTCAGACTCCCAGGCCTTGAGCGTACACAGCACCTGGGCGGCAAAAGCCTCATGGATCTCGTAAAAATCAAAGTCCTGCAGGGTCAGACCGGCCTGCTGCAGCATCTCCGCCACCGCCACGGTGGGCGCCATCAACAGCCCCTCGCCGCCGATAAAATCCACGGCGGCCACGCGCACGTGGGTCAGGCGAGCCTGCACCGGCAGCCCGCGTTCTTTGGCCCATTCCTCGGTTGATAGCAGTACACTGGAGGCGCCGTCGGTAAGCGGGGTGCTGTTGCCGGCAGTCAGGGTGCCGTTTTCACGATCAAAGGCCGGCTTGAGTTTGGCCAGCTTTTCGATATTGCTATCGGCACGCATGTTGTTGTCGCGCTCGACCCCCGCGCAGGGCACCACCATATCCTTAAAGAAACCGGCCTCATAGGCCGCGGCTGCCTTGAGGTGGCTGTCCACCGCCAGCTGGTCCTGATCCTCGCGGGTAATGGCCCATTCCTTTGCCATCATTTCACAATGGGCGCCCATGGATTTTCCGGTACGCGGTTCGCCGTTGTTGGGCGGCTGCGGCACCAGTTCGGAAGGGCGAAAACCCTTGAAGGCAGCCAGACGCTCGCCAAAAGTCTTCGCCGCCTGGGCCTTGACCAGACGCCGGGCCAGCTTGCGCTTAAGGCCAATGGGCGCATCACTGGTGGTATCGCTGCCACCGGCCATGCCTGAATCAAGCTGACCGCTGGCGATCTTGGCGGCGAGAATGCCGGCAGCCTGCAAGCCGGTGCCACAGGCCATCTGCAGGGTAAAAGCAGGCGTCAACGGGGAGAGCTTTGTCCCCAGTACGGCTTCACGGGCCAGGTTCCAGTCACCGGAGTATTTGATCACCGCCCCCGCGGCGACCTCATCAAGCTTGACTCCATCCAGTCCGTAGCGATCAACCACACCCTGGAATGATGCCGTGAGCATGTCCTGGTTGCTCAGATCGGCATAGCCGGTATTGGAACGACAGAAAGGAATCCTGGCGCCACCTATAACAGCGACGGGTCGAGTATTGTTGTTCATTACGGAGCTGCTCCCTGGGCTTGTGTATTAATTGACGGCCCCGGCGGGGCCGCAGTCTGTGATAAACAGTTTTCCGGCGACTGACGGCACCTGAGAATCTTTCCCTAGTCCGTATTGCCGTTGTCGCCACTCAGTGGATCAACCAGCTCACTGTCGGGATCATCGCTTTTGAGCTTGCTGATCAGTGAATCCAGCCCGTTGCGGCGGATTTCCGAATCGAATGCGCCACGGAAATTGGTGACCAGGCTGATATTCTCCACCACCACATCGTAGACACGCCACTGTTCGGAACCACGCTGATGCATGCGGAACACCACCGGCAGCGGTTCGCCGTCATGCGGCACGAATTCCATACGCACGCGCACATCACCTTCCGCCGGATCATCCCGCATGGGCAGAAAGCGGATTTCCTGATTGTCATAGGCGAGCAGGGCCGAAGCGTATGAACGGATCAGGGCATCGCGAAAAGCGCTGATAAACTCGCGGCGCTGCTCCTCACTGGCGGTTCGCCAGTGACGGCCCAGTACCACGCGGGCGATGAAAACCACATCCACATTCGGCAGCAACAGTTCATCGACCAGTTCACGCAGAGCGGCTTCATTGCCGTCAAGACGTTCCCGGTCTTCTTCGATGCGCTGCAGCAACTTATCCGTCACCGCACGCGTCATTTCAACGGGATCTTCGTGCTGCGCGTCGCCCCCGCTTTCAGCCGCTCCCGTCACGGGCACCAACATGGCAAGCATGACAAGTGCCGCAATCAACCACTTCATCATCTCAAACTCCTCAAGGAAACGCTGATCACTAACGCCGGATAATAACCAGCACGCCGGCCACAATGGCCAACACCGCCATCACTTCGGGCAGCCCCTGGAAGCGCAGACCGACCAGTTCAATCAGGCCGGTCAGCACCAGCCACAGTCCTGCCAGTACAAGTCCAATATGACGCATGGTTGTTTTGACTCCCTTTCCCGGCGGGCGTTCGACACCGATTTCGGGCCCGCAACAGACTGCGCAGTATGCCAATACTGGCCCGTGCGCGCCAATCCGGGCAACACCAGGTAATTCACCCCACCTCATCAGGCATACCTGCGTCTGATCAGGCCATGATACCCTTGCCGCTTTGCCGTCAGGCTACTGGCCCCGCGAGCCGAAGGGATCCGAGTCTCTTGTCCATCAACGCCCGTGAACATCTGGATCGACTGCTGGATCAGGCCGGAGTAGAACCGCTCCGGGGCCGACTTGTGGGCCTCGAAAAAGAAAACCTGCGTACTACCCCTGACGGCACCATTGCCCCGGGGCCACATCCCGAAGCACTGGGCTCGGCACTGACTCACCCGGCCATCACTACCGACTATTCCGAAGCGCAGCTTGAACTGGTCACCCCGCCCTGCCGGGATGCGGCGCAAAGTCTGGCTTTTCTGGACCAACTGCAACGCTTTATCCAGGCCAGCATCGGGGAGGAACTGCTGTGGGCCGCCAGCATGCCCTGCGTCGTTGCCGGCGATGAAGGCATACGCATCGCCAGTTACGGCACCTCCAATGAGGGTCTGATGCGCAACATCTACCGCCGCGGTCTGGGCCATCGCTACGGCCGCACCATGCAGGTAATTACCGGCGTGCATCTCAACTTTTCGATGGGTGAGGAGTTCTGGCGCGCCTGGTACGCGGCGTGCGGTGAAACAAAATCGCTGCGTGCATTCCGGGATCAACGCTATATGGGACTGGTACGCAACCAGCAACGGCTGGGCTGGCTGGTGCCCTATCTATTCGGCTGCTCACCCGCCGTATGCAACTCTTTCCTGCGTGATCTGCCCGGGCACAACCTGGCCGAATGGGACGACACCACCAGCTACGGCCCTCACGCCACCTCACTGCGCATGAGTGACATCGGCTACCAGAATCGTCGCACGGCCGGCCTGCGGGTTGGCTACAACACCCTCGACCAATACGTGGCTGACCTGGAATACGCCATCCGTACTCCCTGGCCGGATTACCAGCAGATCGGCGTCGTGGTTGACGGGGAATATCGCCAGCTCAATGCCAATATTCTGCAGATAGAAAATGAATACTACAGCTCCATGCGGCCCAAACCGCCGGCGGATTCAGGGCTTGCCCCGGCGGCGGCACTGCGTGAACACGGCATTGCCTACGTGGAACTACGCTCACTGGATCTCAACATGTTTGATCCGCTGGGTGTGAGCGAGCAGCAACTGCGTTTTCTGGAGCTATTTCTGTTGCACTGCCTGCTCGAACACAGTCCGCCCATTGACTCATCAGAAGCCACCGAAATAGACGCCAACCAGAGCGCCAGCGCCGTCCAGGGCCGGGATCCCGCCCTGCTGCTACACCGCCGGGGCCAGCCCATCCTCCTGCGTCAATGGCTCGGCGAAGTCTTTGACGCCCTTGAGCCCCTGGCCGCGGCCCTGGACACGGGTGACGCCAACACCCCCTACCAGTCGACCCTGGAATCGCTCAGGCCCTGTTGCGAAAGCCCTGCACTGACCCCCTCCGGGCGCATGCTCGAGCAGATGGCCGAAGGCGAACAGGGCTTTTTCAGCTACGCCATGGCAGCCGCCAGGCGTTACCGCCAGCACTATATAGACCAGCCTCTGCCACCGGAACGCCTGGCCGCTCTGCAACAACAGGCACGCGATTCTCTGGCGGAGCAGGCACGGCGAGAAGCGCTGACGGAACCCGACTTCGCTACCTGGCTGGGGCGTCGTTATCCACCGGCAGAGCATAACTCCGGGTAGAATCGACAGCATGAGGAATGCGGCTCACCCCAAGCGGAATTCACTACAGCCTGAACAGGCCGGTATGACGATCATGATTGGCCTGGAAGCCGTCATCGTCGCGGTCACCGAAGGCATTCCGCGCATTCTCAGTGTGCGGCATACCGATCATGCCCTGTCGCCGCCGGAACATCGCCCTCTGGCCCAGCCTGAATCACCCGATGCCCTGCCTTTCGGGCCGCTTGACCCTACCGCCGACTGCACGCTTGATCAGGCGCTGCGCGGCTGGGTGAGCGAACAGACCGGCCTGCCGCTGGGCTACGTGGAACAGCTGTATACCTTTGGCGACCCCTACCGCGACCCGCGTCAGCGCGAGGGCGGGCCCAGAGTCATCTCGGTGGCCTATCTGGCGCTGACCCGCGAGTGCGCACCGGCCCGTGAGCAAAACGCCGTGTGGCGTGATTGCTACACCTTCCTGCCCTGGGAGGACTGGCGCGAAGGTCGCCCCGAGATCCTTGGCAGCCTGATCGAGCCTGCCCTGCAACAATGGTTGCAAACCATATCGGACCCGCAGCGCCAGCGTCGTCAGCACGAACGTGTGGATATCTGCTTCGGCTTCAGCGGCAGCAGCTGGGATCCGGAACGTGTGCTGGAACGCTACCAGATACTCTACGAGGCGGCACTGGTCCCCGAAGCCTGGCCAGAACAGCCGCACTCGGCGCCGACGGCGGCATCTCCCGGGCGCCCCATGGCGCTGGATCACCGCCGCATCCTGGCCACTGCCCTGGGGCGACTGCGCGGCAAACTCAAATACCGCCCGGTGGTGTTTGAGCTGTTACCCGACACCTTCAGCCTGTCGCAGTTGCAGGAGGTAGTAGAAGCGCTGTCCGGCGTGCGCCTGCACAAGCAGAATTTTCGCCGGCTGGTGGAAAAAGGCGGGCTGGTAGAGGAAAGCGGGGAAACCACTTTCAGCACCGGCGGGCGACCAGCCAAGCTGTTCCACTTTCGCCGTGAGGTGCTGCGCGAACGCCCCGCGCCCGGGCTGCGGCTTCCAGGCAGGAATTGACTGATCCGGGGAACTCATCTTTCAGCTTGCAGTCACACGCCAAACAGTTATACTCCATTTAAGCATAAGCTGACCGGCCATCGCCGGTGACCAGGAGGTCGGAATGCAGATTCATAGCGAAGCCCAACCGCCCGAGCTCAACCCGGCCCAGCGTGCCGCGCTGGCGCCGCTGTATGAGCGTGTGCGGGATGTAATCCCGGAGGTGGAATGGGCCGTGCATGCGCCCTATATCGCGGAGATTGAGCGCCTTAAGCGCGAACGCAATGCTGTGATTCTGGCACATAATTACCAGACCCCCGAGATTTACTACGGGATTGCCGATATTACCGGCGACTCGCTGGGCCTGGCCCGCGAAGCGGCCAAAACCGATGCCGGCGTGATTGTGCAATGCGGCGTGCACTTCATGGCCGAGACCTCCAAAATCCTCTGCCCGGAAAAAACCGTACTGATCCCGGATATGGATGCCGGCTGCTCACTGGCCGAGTCGATCACGGCCGCCGATATACGGCTGCTCCGTGAACGCTACCCGGGCGTACCGGTGGTGACCTACGTCAACACCAGTGCCGAGGTAAAGGCCGAATCGGACATTTGTTGCACTTCTTCCAACGCGGTGGAGATTGTTGAAAGCCTCAACAGCGACCGGGTGATCTTCCTGCCTGACCAGTACCTGGGCAAATGGGTGGCCGGCCAGACCGACGTGGAACTGATCCTGTGGCAGGGCGCTTGCGAGGTGCATGAGCGCTTCACCGGCGATGAGCTGCGTCGCTACCGGGAACAACACCCCGGCGTGCATATACTGGCGCATCCCGAATGCCCGCCGGATGTGCTGGAAGAGGCAGATTTTACCGGCTCCACCTCGGGCCTGATCAAACACCTCAGTCAATCGAGCGAGCGCCAGGTGGTGATGATTACCGAGTGCTCGATGAGCGACAATGTGGCCGTGGAATTTCCGGATATCGACTTCGTGCGGCCCTGTAACCTCTGCCCGCACATGAAGCGCATTACGCTGCCCAAAGTACTGGAAAGCCTGCGCACCTTGAGCCCGCGTGTAGAAGTCGACGCCGCCGTTGCCAAACAGGCCCGCCGGGCGGTGCAACGCATGCTGGAAGTGGCCTGAAACCGGGTCTTTAAGGAAACGCTGAGACGTGAGAAATTAATCAGCGTTTTCTTAAACCACCGGCACCAGACTTGCCGCGCGCACACTGTCCTCAAGCTGAGCCAGGGTGCGTGAACCCGGGATCACGCTGGTAATCGCCGGGTTACTCAGGCACCAGGCCAGCGCCCAGGCCGCACGGGATTCTCCCCCGGGGACTGCCTCGCTGAGGATTTTATCCGCTTTGGTCAGCTCCTCGTCGATTTTCTCGGGCCGACGCATACTGCGCACATCGTTTCCTGGCCAGCGCGCCCCCGGCGCATAGGCCCCGCCCAGAAAGCCACTGGCCAGCGGCGTGCGATTGATCACCCCCAACCCGTGTTCACTACAGGCCGGCAGAACGGCTTCGGCAGCTTTTTGCTGCAGGCAATTGTAGGTGACCTGAATCACATCCGCGCCAAGCTCAGCGGCACGCTGTACCTGCCACACATTACCGGGGTTGCCTACTGACACCCCCAGGCAGCGAATCACACCGGCCTCGCGCTGACTCTGGAGCATACTCCAGAGCTCCTCGTTATCGAGCTGCTCATCATTGCCGGAATGGAACTGGTAAATATCAATGTAATCCGTATTCAGCGCCTGCAAGGAAGCGGCCAGCTGTCGGCGAACCGAGGCCGGTTGCCAGTCAACTTCGGGATCATCGCTACCGGGCACATGACCGAACTTGGTGGCCACCAGCCAGTCCTGACGCTGACCGGCGAGCGCCTTGCCCAGCAAGGACTCGGACACATGATCGCCATAACACTCGGCGGTATCCACCATATTCATGCCCAGTTCACGGCCCCGGGCAATCAGATCGGTGGCCTGCTTCTGCTCCAGCGGGGGCCCCCACACACCACACCACTGCCAGGTTCCCAGCCCCACCACCGAGACCTGCAAACCACTTCTGCCCAGGGTCCGGTATTGCATCGTCCCGTTCCTCTGCTGCTGACAAGCTCAGTCCTTGTCATCCTCTTTGGGGCGGGTGTAATACACCCCCGGGATCCAGCTCTTGCGCACTTCCTGAGTAGCCTCCAGCGCCTGGCTCTCGTCCAGAAAGCGCAGCTCACACATCCCCACCACAATCTCGTCATTGTGCTGCAAAACCTGAGTGGCGATCTGAGCACCATTCACCCATGTGTGATTGGTGCTTTGCAGGTCACGCACCTGCCAGGCCTGCGTATCGCCTTCCGGGCAAGGCTCAACCACAGCGTGATCCTTGCTCACCAGCGGATCATCCACTACCACATCATTATCCGGCGAACGACCGATGCGCAGCCCTTGCGGGCCAAGCTCAAAGCGCGCCACCGCAATACCACCTTCCATATGTGCCACTACTGCCATGCCAGTGCCTCCCCCGCAATCACCCCTGCAATAAACTGAAATCCAGCCCGGTGCAACGACCCAGCTCATCCAGGGCCAGCCCGGGCTCGACCACCTTGATGGTGGTCATACCCATGGCCCTGGCCGGTTTCAGATTAACCCCGAGATCATCAAGGTACACCACCTCCGTCGGCTGTACACCCGTGCGCTCACACGCCAGCCGGTAAAAAGCCGGGTCCGGCTTGCGCACCCGCGCGGAACTGGATTCCACCACCACATCGAAAAACCGCATGATATCGGCGACCTGGCCGGCCTTGTCAGCATCAGGCTGCATACCAGGACCTTCGCCCACTCGCACATTATTGGTCAGGCAGGCGTTGATGAAATGCTCGCCACAAATTTTCAGTGCTGCCACCATTTGCGGTCGCGGCTCGCCGGCCAGCAAGCGGATGACCTCATGCCCCGGGACCGCATAACCGGCGCCGGCCGACTCTTCGGCAAAGGCCCGATCAAATTCTTCCAGCGTAATCTCGCTGCGCTCAAAACGCGCCCAGGCATTGTTATCGGGGTCGCGCGCATTCAGCATACGAATGAAATCCCGTGGCAAGCCATGGGCCTGCTCATAGCGATTGAACGCCTCAAAAGGGCTGCTGGTAATCACCCCGCCAAAATCCCAGAATATCGCCTTGATCATGTCCTGCTAAACACCCCGTAAGCCATGCTTGAAAAACGGTGCGCAACGACACCGGGGCTGCTATGGTAGCAACCCCGGCGCACCCATACTGAAAACATAAATGCGCGAGCCAAAAAACAACAATCCGGACAGTTTGCTGAACTCCCTGCCGGACAATCTGCCCGGCATGGTCTTTCGCTGCCGCACTGACCGGCACTGGAGCATGCTGTTCGTGTCCGGAGGCTGTGAAGCCCTGACCGGCTATCCCGCCGATGCCCTGCTGAATAACCGCGAGCTTGATTTTGCCAGCCTCATTCATCCGCAGGACCGTAGACGGGTACGCCAGCTGTGCCGACAATTACTCAACCAGAGCGGCTCGGCGTGTGAATTTGAATTTCGCCTGATCACCCGGCAAGGCCAGGTTCGCCATGTCTGGCAACGTGGCGCGCTGATCCGCGACAGCCGGGGACGTGGCCACTACATTGAAGGCCTGATCGAAGATATCACCCCGCGCCGTCATGCCGAATGGCTGCTGCAGCAACAGCATCGGGTATTGCAGGCGGTCACGGCAGGCGAACCTCTGGCTGATATCCTTGATTCCCTGGTGGCTTTTGAAACAGGCCTGGACAACAACACGCGCTATATCATCCTGACCGCCAGCGCGCCGGACAAGCGCGCAATCCATCGCATCCATGCCCGACGGCTACCGCGTGAAGTACGTAACTGGCTACGCCGCAGCGACCTTGATCGCCTTTGCCCGGTTCACGTTGTCACCAATGCTGCAGATGAGGACAAAACGGTTACTCTGGATCGCGGCTTTCAAACCCTGTGCCGAAAATCGAACATGCCGGTGCTGGCAGCACGGCGCATTATTTCACCCGAGGGCAGACGACTGGGGCTGGTAATCATGCTCAGCGCCCATGAACGCAATCACTCACCCTCATCTCACGCACAGCAAATACTCGCCACCATCAGCGGGCTGGCCGGCGTCGCCATACAACAACAACGCATCCGTCAGGACATGGACCTGGCAGTTGACGCCCTGGATCATGCGGGCGAAGCGGTACTGGTGCTGGATGACAGCCTGCAGGTCATGGCCGCCAACCAGGCCTTCCAGCGCATCACGGGCCACCACAGCAACAGCTTTCTGGCGGCGCATGCGGATGACGCCGGTCATTTGCCGGTAGCCGATGACACCCGGCGCATGCTGGTTCGGGAAATGCGCCGGAAAACCCAATGGGATGGCGAGATTGCGGTCATCCGCAGCGACGGGCGCAGTCTCCCCGTGCTGTGCAGTATCCGTCTGATTCAGGAGGAAGCCGGCCACGACCGCCATTACGTAGCCGTCTTCAGCGACATCTCACGCCTCAGAAGCTATGAAAAGCAAATCGACTATCTGGCTCATTATGATCCGCTCACCCATCTGCCCAATCGCACCCTGATTGAATACCAGACCATGCAAAGCCTGGCGGAGGCGGCCAGCAGCGACCGTTTCCCCGGCCTGCTGCTCATCGACCTGGATCATTTCAAGGCAGTCAATGACAGCCTGGGCACCCAGGCCGGCGATCGCGTATTGCTGACCATAGCGCACCGTCTGCGCGGTGTGCTGCGCGAACGCGACACTATCGCCCGACTCGACAGCGATCATTTCCTGGTGCTGGCCAATCGCTGCCGCAGCGTGGAAGCTCTCGGCCTGGTAGCCACCAAGCTGCTGGACGCCATTGCCCGCCCCATCCGCATCAAAGGCCGAGATCTGTCGCTTTCGGCGAGCATTGGTATTGCCGCCTACCCCGCCGATGGCCGCGATTTCACCAGTCTGCTTTCACGCGCGGAAGCAGCCTTTAATACGGCCCGACAAAAAGGCCGCAACAGTTATCGTTTTTTCACCGGGGAGATGAATCGCGGCGCCATGGAACGCCTGGAGCTGGCCACCGGGCTGCGCCGGGCGCTGAGCAATGGCGAACTGTTTCTGAAATATCAGCCGGTGGTCAATGTGCCCGATGGCGAGGTGGTTGGACTGGAAACCCTGATCCGTTGGCGCCACCCTGAGCTGGGTCTGGTTATGCCGCAACGCTTTATTGCCCTGGCGGAAGAAACCGGCCTGATCGAACCGATCGGAGACTGGGTGCTGAACACCGCCTGTGCGCAATTGCGCGAGTGGCGTGAAAGGGGCCTGGGAAACCTGCGCCTGGCGATTAATCTCTCGGCGCGACAGCTCTGGCAAGCGGATTTCGTCGAGCGCATTGAAACCGAAATGCGGCGTAATCAAATCGCCCCCGGCATGCTGGAACTGGAACTGACCGAGACCATGATCATGGATGAACCCGAGCGCGCGCGCCGCATGCTCGAAAAACTGGCCGCCATGGGGGTAACCATTGCCATTGATGATTTCG
>SLRW01000139.1 GCA_007130745.1 Gammaproteobacteria bacterium | reverse complement strand
CACCTCAGCTGGCAAACCGAATTTGCCCATTTCAGCCCGGCCGACATGGCCATAGCCACCGCGCTGATCGACGCCATTGATGACGATGGCTATCTGCACGAGGATCCCGAAACAATCCGCGCCAGTCTGCCGCCCGAGCTCAATATTGAGCTCGACGAGGTGAACGCCGTCCTGCATCGCCTGCAATGCTTCGATCCACCCGGGGTGTTCGCACAAGACCCCGGTGAATGCCTGCTCCTGCAATTACGCGACATGGATGACGATGACGGCACCGTAGCGCTGGCGCGCGAACTGGTCGACAACCATCTGGAAACGCTGGCCGGTGGCGATATGACCCTGCTGGCGCGGCGTACCGGGGCCACGGAAGAATCACTGGCGCGCGCGGTGAGCCTGATTCGCACCCTTGATCCGCATCCCGGCTCACGCCTGGGCGGCCCGCCCACTGAATATATTGTTCCGGATGTTTTTGTCCGCCGCGGTGAACGGGGCTGGGAGGTTGAGCTTAATCCGGCCACCACCCCGCGACTGCGCATTAACCCCCTCTACAGCTCGCTGGCCAATGAACTTCGCTCTGAACAGGACAACCAGACGCTGCGTGACCATACCCGTGAGGCACGCTGGTTTATCAAAAGCCTGCAAAGTCGCAACGAAACCCTGATGCGGGTCGCGCAATGCATTATCGAACGCCAGCAGGACTTTCTGGAACATGGCGAAGAGGTCATGAAACCTATGATTCTGCGCGAAATCGCCGAGGCCGTGGAAATGCATGAAAGCACCATTTCCCGGGTGACCACGCGCAAATACATGCACACTCCGCGCGGCATCTTCGAGTTCAAGTACTTTTTCTCCAGTCACGTCTCTACCGCCGATGGCGGGGAATGTTCGGCAACCGCCATTCACGCTATCATCCGTCGCCTGATCACCGCCGAAGACCGGCAACGCCCTCTGAGTGACAGCAAACTGGCGGACATGATCAGCGAACAGGGCATCAATGTGGCAAGACGCACCGTGGCCAAGTACCGTGAAGCCATGGGCATCCCATCTTCCAGCGACCGCAGGAACAGGTTTTGACCATGACCCGCTCAATTGCCATCAGTGAATTACTCAGCGAACAGCGCATCACCACCGACAGCGGCATCACCAGCAAGAAACGGCTGATGGAACTGCTGAGTGAACTCATCGCCGATGCCCTGCCCGATATCGGCGCCAGCGAGGTACTCAGCAGTCTGCTGCGACGTGAACGCCTGGGCAGTACCGGGCTGGGTCGGGGCGTGGCGCTGCCCCACGGACGGCTGGCACAAATTGACCGCGCCATGGGCGCTTTCGTCAAACTGGAAAAACCTGTCGACTATGACGCCATTGACGGCATGCCCGTGGATCTGGTGTTCGCGCTGGTGGTGCCGGAACAGGCCACCGAAGGCCACCTGAATATTCTGGCAGCCCTGGCTGAAAAACTCGGCAATCAGAGTACCTGCGAGCAGCTGCGCGCCTCTGCCCACCCCGCTCAGGTGTGCGACATTCTCTGCGGCGAGGAGCCGGCCGACTGACCATGGCAGCCATCAGCCTCAAACGGTTGTTAGACACCAGTCAACTGGACTGGCAATGGCTGCACGGACACACCCCATCCCGCGTGTACCTGTCACCCGCCTGCCCGGCCACTGATTACCGCCTGTCCTGCCCCGCCCCCCATCTGCTCACGCTTGAGCAGAGCGGCCACCGCACAAGCACACTGGCCATGCATTGCGGCGTTCAGGAATCTGCTCCGGTGACAGCACAAAGCGTGGTCTATACCCGCACAGACATACACAGCGCCCGTTGTGCGCTGGCGCTGGCGCTGGCCGAACATGCCGGGGTAACTGCCAGCCAGTGTCATGCCACCCTGATCCGCATGCATGGTCTGGGCATACTGATCAGCGGCGCGCCGGGCAGCGGTAAAAGCACCCTCGCGCTGACGCTGATCCGTGAGGCGGACGCTGCACTGGTGGCCGACGATTGCGTGGATGTCCGAGCCTTGCCCGGGGGAGCAGTCGGCAGCTGTCCCGCGCTGTTGCGCAACTACCTGCATATCCCGGAACTGGGCGCGCTCGACATTGCCCGCGTGTTCGGCCAGACTCGCTCCGTGACGGCCTGTCAGATTGACCTCGGGATCCATCTGACAGCCCCGGAGCAGGCAACACCGGCAATTAAGCTGCACGGAAACTGGCGCCGGCAAATACTCGCCGGAGTCGAATTGACGACGCTGGACCTTGTGCCCAGGCACGTCCAGGCGGTTGCACTGGTAGACATAGCGGCCAGAATGGTGGCACGGACAAGGAGACCGCAAACCATGTCTGATGCGCTGCAACAGCGTCAGCAACAGGCCATAAAGGACGGCCGGGCGTGAAACTTCTGATCGTCAGCGGGCTGTCCGGATCCGGCAAAAGTGTGGCTCTGCACATGCTGGAGGATCTGGGCTATTACTGCATAGACAACATGCCCCTGGGGCTGCTGGAGGCCTTCGTCAAGCAGACCCTGGATACCGGCGACCCGCGCTACGACCTGGTCGCCGTCGGCATAGACGCGCGTGCGCGTGCCGACGAAATAGACGGCTATGAGGACTGCCTGCAGCGGCTGCGCGGCAATGATCTGGAAATCCAGACCCTGTTCCTGCAGGCCGAACACAATGTGCTGCTCAAACGTTTCAGTGAAACCCGGCGCAAGCATCCGCTAACCCGCTATGACATCCCGCTGGCCGAGGCCATTCGACGCGAGCGCAAGTTGCTTGCGCCCGTGACTGAACAGGCCGACCTGGTGATTGATACCTCACGCACCAGCATGCATGAACTTCGCGAAATCATCGCCGCCAGGGTTCATGGCGAAAGCCGCACCATGTCGGTTTTGCTGCAATCCTTTGGTTTCAAGCACGGCACCCCTGGTGATGCTGATTTCGTATTTGATGTGCGCTGCCTGCCCAACCCGCACTGGGAAGCCGATCTGCGAGCACTGACGGGGCGTGACCAACCGGTGCGCGATTACCTGGAGAACCATGAAATGGTGGAGGGTATGTTCCGTGATATTCGCGACTTCAGCGACCGTTGGCTACCCTGTTTCGAAGCCAGCAATCGCAGCTATGTCACCATTGCGATTGGCTGCACGGGCGGGCAACATCGTTCGGTCTACATGGTGGAGCGCCTCGGCAAGCATCTGCGCCAGCATGAATACATCAAGCTGTTGATCCGGCATACTGAACTGTCATGAATATCGGATTACTGATCATCACCCATAACCGGCTCGGCGCCGACCTGCTGGATACCGCCACCAGCATGCTCGAGCGCGTGCCCCTGCCGACCCGCGTCATGTCCATCACCCAGGATTCCGATATGGAGCAAAGCCTGAGCGAGGCGCGGCGCATGGCGACCGAGGTGCGGGGTGAAGGCGGCCTGCTGGTGCTCACCGACGCCTATGGCTCCAGCCCCAGCAACATCGCCAACCTGCTGCGCGAAACGCCCGAAGTGGCAGTGGTGGCCGGCATCAATCTGCCCATGCTGATTCGGATCTTCAACTACCCGGGGCTGCCGCTGGATGAAATGGCCCGCGCCGCCGCCGCCGGCGGACGTGCCGGGGTGTTGTTGTGCGGGGAGCGTGATGGCGAGGCTTGAGCAGGAGGTCATCATTATCAACAAGCTTGGCCTGCATGCCCGCGCGGCGGCGCGGCTGGTCACCCTGGCCTCGCTGTTCAGCAGTGATATCCGGCTGCGCCTGGATGAGCGGGAGGTCAACGGCAAAAGCATTATGGGGGTTCTGATGCTGGCTGCTTCCAGGGGAACAAAATTGAGCATTGTTGCCGAGGGCGATGATGCCTCCCGGGCCATCGATGAACTGGTCAAGCTGATCAATGACCGCTTTGGCGAGGCCGAATAACAACAAAGCCGTCCGGCGCGTGCCGGATAATCACAACCACAGGGTGAGCATCCTGGCGATGAATCTGCACCTGTCAGGGATCGGCATATCACGCGGCATCGTAAGTGGCCGCGTGATGCGGCTCAGTGACTGGCCACAAGTCAGCGAAAGGCGTCTGCCACCCCGGCGCGTGGAAGGCGAAGTCTCGCGTTATCTGGCCGCCCTGCAGCGGGCCGACGAAGAACTCGGCACCATCCGCAGCGGAATCCCGGCCGGCAGCCCACCCGAGATTGCCGGTTTTATTGAAGCTCACCAGCTGATGCTGCGCGACTCCACCTTGTCCACGGCCGTGATAGAGATCATCCGCGCCCGGCGCTGCAATGCTGAATGGGCCCTGAAGCTGCAGCGCGATGAGCTGGTGACGGCCTTTGAAAGCATGGATAACCCCTATCTTCGCAGCCGCCGTGACGACGTCGACCAGGTGGTCATGCGGGTCCAGCGTCTGCTGATTGAGGGCGCCACCAGAAAAAACCGGCAAAAGCCCGACGACAATGACGACACGCCACTGATCCTGGTCGCCGAAGACATCAGCCCGGCCGACATCATCAGCATCCCCCGCCGGGGGGTGGCCGCCTTCGTGACCGAAATGGGCGGCCCGCTGTCGCACACAGCCATTCTTGCCCGAAGTCTGCGTATCCCGGCAGTCGTAGGCGTCCATCATGCCCGTCGCCTGCTACACAACCGCGAAACGCTCATTATCGACGGCAAGCGCGGCACGGTGGTGGCCTCTCCCGATGAAAAAACCCTCAAATCCTTTCGCCGCCTTGAACGCGAAGACCGGCGTCACCAGCAACACTTGCGGCAACTCAAGGGGGCGCCGTCGTGCACCCGTGACGGTTGTAACGTCAGTCTGCAGGCCAATATCGAACTGCCCGACGATATCGGCGCAGCGCGGCGCGTCAATGCCGAGGGGGTCGGCCTGTACCGAACGGAATTCCTCTATCTCAACCGCGAAGACCTGCCCGACGAGGAAGAACAACTGGCCGCCTATCGCAAGGTAATCCGGGCCATGAAGGGCGCCCCGGTGACCATCCGCACTCTGGATCTGGGTGCGGACAAACCCCTGGATCCGGAACACGGCGGCCACATCAGCCCCAACCCCGCCCTGGGGCTGCGCGCGATTCGCCTGTGCCTCAACCAGCCGACCCTGTTCCGCCCGCAATTGCGCGCCCTGTTGCGGGCTTCAGCGTATGGCCCGCTCAGAATCATGCTGCCCATGATCGCCAGCCTGGAAGAACTACAGCGGGTACAGGCTCTGATAGGTGAAATCCAGACCGAGCTTGATGAAGACGGTCTGCGTTACGATCCGGATGTCCCCGTAGGCATCATGATTGAAGTGCCGGCGGCGGCCCTGGCCTCACGACTGCTGGCCCCGCATGTGGACTTTTTCTCTATAGGCACCAATGACCTGATCCAGTACACCCTGGCCATTGACCGCGCCGATGAAGAAGTGAACTACCTTTATGACCCCCTGCACCCGGCCGTGCTGCAGTTGATAGACATGACCATAAGCGCCGGCAAGCGCGCCGGGATTCCGGTCAGCATGTGCGGGGAAATGGCGGGCGACCCGGGATATACGCGGTTATTGCTGGGGCTGGGCTTGAACGAGTTCAGCGTGCCACCAACGACCTTGCTGGAAGTCAAACACCTGATCACCACCAGCGACAGCAGCGAACTGGCCCGACAGTGCCAGCGCATTCTTCGCAGCGCCAGCCCCGCGCGAATCAATCACATGCTGGCCGAGCTCAACCAGGCCTAAACCACAGAAAAAAGATAAGTCTTAAGTTTCAGGTTTAAGGTCTTAAGTCGTCTTAAGACTTAAAACGGTAGAGGCTCGAATCGCACTGCCGGTGGCGGCAGGCTACCCTGGGCAAGACTTACTCCCCAGCCACAGTCACGCCGTCGACAAGCAAT
>SLRW01000033.1 GCA_007130745.1 Gammaproteobacteria bacterium | reverse complement strand
TGCCAGGCACTGCCGGCGATATCCAGATGCGCCCAGCGCTGATCACGCACAAAGCGGGCCAGGAAGCAGGCGGCTGTGATGCTGCCGCCATCGCGGCCGCCGACGTTGGCGATATCCGCTATCTTGCTGTCAATCTGCGCCTGGTAGTCTTGCCACAGGGGCAGTTCCCAGGCCCGGTCGCCGCTGTCCTCGCCCGCCCTGAGCAGTTCCTGTGCCAGTGCCGGCTGGTTACTGAACAGGCCCGAGGCATGGTGGCCAAGGGCGATTACGCAGGCACCCGTGAGCGTGGCAATATCGACAATGGCCCGGGGCTTGTATCGTTGGCAATAGGTCAGGGCATCACACAGGATCAGCCGACCCTCGGCATCCGTGTTGAGTACCTCAATAGTCTGTCCTGACATGCTGGTGAGGATGTCACCAGGCTTGAACGAGGCGCCATCGGGCATGTTCTCGGAGCTGGGAACAATGCCTACCAGATTAATTGGCAAGCCGAGTGTGGCCACGGCCTCCATGGTGCCGTACACGCTGGCGCCGCCACACATGTCGAATTTCATTTCGTCCATGCCCGCGGCGGGCTTGATGGAAATGCCGCCCGAGTCAAAGGTCAGGCCCTTGCCAACCAGCGCCAGGGGGCGGGCGTTATTGCCGGCACCGTGATATTCCATCACGATCAGCCGGGCCGGTTCGCGACTGCCACGGGAGACCGCCAGCAGCGCGCCCATGCCCAGTGCTTGCATGTCCTTTTCTTCCAGAATACGCACCTTCACTGCCGGGTGGCGGCGGCAGAGCTCGCGCGCCTGTTCCGCCAGCCACGAGGGGGTGCAGATATTGCCCGGTGTGTTGCCCAGATCGCGCGCCAGCTTGACGCCCCGGGCCACCGCCTGGCCGGCTTCGGCTGCCTGGCGAGCAGCGTTCAGAGTGCCGCGACTCACAGGCAGGGTGGTGTTTTCAAGTTTACGCTCGGGGCCGGGTTTTGATTTCAGCTGCTCGAAGCGGTAGAGCGCTGATTCGGTCAGCTCAATGGTGCGTCGGATGCGGGCGGGCAGGTCGTGCTCGCTTACATCGAGTTCGGGCAGGCAGTTTATGACGTGCACACTGGCGCTGTCTGCCAGGGCCGCGGCGGCACCAGTCACTATCTTCTGATAACGATGCGCGTCCAGCCCGTCGGGAGTGCCACAGGCGACCAGCAGCACCCGCGCTGAACGCAGGCCCGGCAGATCATGCAATATCAGGGTTTTGCCCGGACTTTCAGGCAGGTCGCCCCGGCGCAGGATGGCGCGTATTTTTCCCTTGCAGCGCCGATCCAGTGCCTGTGCGGATGGAGACAGACGATCCTTTTCGTATACCCCGGTGATGATGCAGTCGGCCTCTATCTCCGCCGGAGCGGCATGCACGACGCTGTATCGCATTGCGGGCTCCCGTAAGCAAACACAAACAGGGGGAAACGGCTGACCGACAGCAGTCAGCCGCGATGGCGCCATTCTACGTCAACAGCACGCCGGCCTGCCACGGTTATTCCGCAGATACAGTCCGGTTAAGTGCAATCTGGTGATGGGTTTCCCCTTATCCCTTCAGGTTCCCGGGCGTGACACTGATATACTGCCCGCATTACAAGTCGGCCGGTGGTCAATCCCCTGAAGGACTTCTTCCTTGCGACGCATTATCCAGCGATACATTCTGCGCGAGATCACCCAGACCTGGGTGGTGGTGACCGTGGTGCTGTTGCTGATTTTGCTGGCGGCGCGTTTTGCCCGTTATATCGGCCAGGCCGCCGCGGGCGAGCTCCCCGCCGAGGCGGTATTTCAGCTCATCGGGCTGACTGCGGTGCAGTATCTGACCATTTTGGTTCCCGTGGCACTGTTTCTGGCGATTATCCTGGCTCTCGGGCGTCTCAATGCGGATAACGAAATGTCCGCCATGGAGGCCTGCGGCGCCGGCTTGCGGGACTACATCAGGCCGACCCTGCTGCTGGCCTTGCCGGTCGCTTTGATACTGGCCTGGTTGGCTTTCGATCTTTCGCCCCGGGCCGCACGCTATGCAGCCGAGGTGCAGGCACAGGCAGAGCAAAGCGCTACCTTCGGCATAATCGAGGCGGGGCGCTTCCGGAGCTTTGATAGCGGGCGCGGGGTGTTTTATGCCCGCGAGGTAGATGATGACGAACTGCATGATGTCTTCCTGCGGGCCCGTGGCGAGGCCGATGACGATGACACTGAGGTTGTGATTACCGCAGCGCGTGCCAGCCTGGTGCGTGAGGACACCGGAGCCCGGGTGTTGATGCTGTATGACGGTTATCGTTATCACGGTGAGCCGGGAGAGGCGGCTTATCAGGAGATTCGTTTCGAACGGCATGGCATGCGTTATCAGCCACCTCCGGTCGAACCGACGCATCGCCGGCATACCCGGCCCACGGGTGAGCTGTGGGCGTCGGAGTGGGTGCAGGACCATGCCGAGTTGCACTGGCGCCTGGCCATGCCGGTCTCGGTGGTATTGCTGGCCCTGCTGGCCATTCCCCTGTCGCGTGCGGCCCCGCGACAGGGACGATCATGGGGGCTATTGATCGGGGTTCTGGTGTATCTGGTTTATTCAAATCTGCTCGGGGTAGGCCAGGCCTGGATTGAACGTGGACTGATTCCCCTGGCAGCGGGTTTATGGTGGGTGCATGCCTTGCTGGGGGTGGTGGTTATTCTGGAGATGGCCCGCCACTATGGCCTGGGCTGGGTGCTTGGTTACGGTCGGCGTTCGCGAGGGCGGGCATGAATACGCTTGATCGCTATCTTGCCCGCACCCTGATTGGCAGCACCCTGCTGGTGCTGGTGGTGCTGATGGCGCTCAACGCCTTTGTGGTCTTCATTGCCGAACTGGAGGACGTGGGCGAAGGCCGTTATGGCCTGGCCCTGGCTCTGTTCTATGTACTGCTGCGTACCCCCCAGGCGGCCTATGAGATTTTTCCCATTGCTGTGCTGCTGGGCGCGCTGTTCGGGTTGGGCGCATTGGCGGCCAATCGCGAGTTGATCGTGATGCGCGCCGCAGGTATGTCAGTGGTACAGATTGCCTTTGCGGCACTCAAGGGTGCCGTGCTGTTGATGGTGTTTTGTGTCGTGCTGGGCGATTTTCTGGCGCCGCCGGCCGAGAGTTATGCGCGTGATATGCGTGCCGCAGCGCAGGCTGGTGAGCGCGGGACGGTTCGAGTCGATGGCCATCTCTGGCTGCGTGACGGTGAGCATTACATCAACATTGAGCAGGTGCCGGCGGCCGGGCTGGCGGACGGCGTGCGGTTTTACCGTCTGGAAGACGGCCGCATGGTTGCCGCCGCGCGTGCCGAGCGCGCCCGCTTCACCGGAGACGGCTGGGAGCTGGAAGGCTTCGCCGAGACTCGTTTCGGCGAGACGGGAACAACGGTGGAACGCGGAAATGGCGTGCTCTGGCAAACGCAAATTGACCCCGATATTGTCGGCCTGTTTGTGGTGGCCCCGGAGAGCCTTACCATCCCTGGTCTGGCGCGATATATCGATTACCTGGAAGGCAACGAACTGGATGCCGGCGCCTATGAGGTGGCCCTGTGGAGCAAAATTGTGGCGCCGGTGACCACGCTGGTGATGGTGTTGCTGGCGGTGCCTTTTGTGTTTGGTCCACTGCGCAGCTCCGGTGCGGGTCAGCGCCTGGTGATCGGGGTGATGGTAGGGATTGCCTATTACGCCGCCAACACCATGCTGGTGGGCAGTGGGCAGGTCTGGGGGTTGCCGTCGGCGCTCACGGCCTGGGCGCCAACGGTGGTGCTGGCGCTGGCCGCGGGCTGGGCGATCCGACGGGTGTATTGAGTCGTCCCCTCCGGGGACGTTTCAGGTCTTAAGACCTGAGACCTGAGACAGGGGTCGTTGTTACAGTTGCAGGGACTTGTATTCGAGGAACTCTTCCAGCCCGAATTTGCCCATCTCCCGGCCCAGGCCGGATTGCTTGAAGCCGCCGAACGGCGCCATCGGATTGAAGCTGCCACCGTTGACGTCGATCTGGCCTGTGCGCATCCGCCGGGCAATGGCGCGTGCGCGATCATCGCTGCCCCAGACACCTCCGGCCAGGCCGTAGATGCTGTCGTTGGCGATACGCACGGCCTCGTCATCATCACGATAGGTCAGGACGGATAGCACCGGGCCGAAGATTTCTTCCTGGGCGATGGTGGATTTGGGCGCCACGCGACCGAAAACGGTGGGCCGCACGAAATAGCCCTTTTCCAGTTCGGCTGGGGCGGTATCCCCCCCGGTGAGCAGCTCGGCGCCCTCATCACGGCCAATATTGATGTAGCGGCGGACCTGGTCACGCTGATTTTCTGTCACCAGCGGGCCCAGCCGGGTGTCTTCTTCCAGCGCATTGCCAAGGCGGAATTTCTCCGCGACCTGCACGGCAATTTCAGCGGCATCCTTGTACAGATGTTCCGGGACCAGCATGCGCGTGTGGGCGGTGCAGGTCTGGCCCTGGTTGAGGTAACAGTTATTGACGGTCGCCTTGACTGCCTTTTCGAGCTCGGCGTCATCCAGAATTACCGCAGCGGATTTGCCACCGAGTTCCAGCGCCACGCGCTTGATCGAAGCCGCGCCGACTTCAGCTACGCGGCGCCCGGCGGCAGTAGAGCCGGTAAAGGAGACCATGTCGATACCGGGATGGGCGGCAATGGCTTCACCTACCACCCGGCCCTGACCCGGCACCAGGTTGAATACGCCTGCCGGCAGGCCGATATCGTCCATAATCTCCGCCAGAATAAAGGCGCTCAGCGGGGCGTTGGCGGCCGGCTTGGCGACGACCGTACAGCCGGCGGCCATGGCTGCGGCCACCTTGCAGATAATCTGGTGTAAGGGGTAGTTCCAGGGCGTAATCGAGCCCACCACTCCCACCGGTTCGCGGATCACCAGGGAGTTGCCGACTTCTTCCTCAAAGGGGAAATCCGGGGTCATTTGGGCATAGGTGCCGGAAATAGCCACCGGCAGGCCGGCCTGGATCATTTGCGCCAGCTTGATCGGGGTGCCGACCTCGCCGGCGATGGTGCGGGCGATATCGTCACCACGGGCCTTGAGCCCTTCATGGAGCTTGCTGATATATTCGGCGCGCTCAGACGGCGGGGTCACCGACCAGCTTTCAAAAGCCTCACGGGCGGCGGCCACTGCGCGGTCCACGTCGCCGGCCGTGGCTGCGGGCACCTGGCCCATGACTTCCTCGGTCGAGGCGTTGATCACGTCAATGCTGTCGCGGCTGCTGGGATCAAGCCATTCGCCACCGATATAAATCTGCTCGTGCTTTTGCATCGGGCTCTCCGTTCTGGAACTGGCAACCGTGTTGAAGGGCACGGTTGGCTATCACCGGGTCGTTCAACCTACATGATCAGCCGGTTGCGGCCAAGTGTTTTTGACCCTTCCCCGGGGCCTGTTTACACTCGATGGCTTCGGGTCGCGCCTGTGTGTCGGCATGGCCTCATTCACGAGCTTGTTTTCCTGGGAGTAGCCGGATATGGCAAGAAAAGCCCGCGCGGCGGTATGCAGAAGCTGGGAAGCCCCCATTGCAGTGGAAGAAATCGAGGTGGAATCACCGCGACGCGATGAGGTGATGATTCGCCTGCATGCCTGCGGGGTCTGTCACAGTGATCTTTCCGCCGCCACCGGGGTGATCCCTTTCCCGCCGCCGCTGGTGGTGGGGCATGAAGGCGCCGGTGAGGTGGTTGAGGTTGGCGAGGGCGTGACCGAATACCAGGTGGGCGACCGTGTGGTGACGACCTTTGTCACCATGTGCGGGCGTTGTGCGCAGTGCGCCAGCGGTCATCCCGTGCGCTGCGAGACCAAGGGTAGCGCCATGACGACCTTGCCGGATGGCACGGTGCGCACCCGTGATCTTGAAG
>SLRW01000104.1 GCA_007130745.1 Gammaproteobacteria bacterium | reverse complement strand
GGATTCCCGTCCCCGACCTGAGTCGAGGATGACGTTCCTGCGCGGGAATGACGAAAAGCACTAAATGCCTGGTTGCCACTGTGCTAACCGAATCCCCGGAGTCATCCGGACATCCCCCCCCCAAGACATCAACCACCCCCAACAATCCCTCCCTTCAAGGTCTTCATGTGCTTCATGGTTAGCTTTTTGGGGTTTTTATTTCTATCGGCGCGTGCGCCAAGGTGGTCGGATCTGCAACAGTCTTTTGCGCGACGTAACCACGTAACCACTTAAAACCTAAAACGCTTTAATTCCCAACTCTTTTATTTTGCGGGTCAGGGTGTTGCGGCCCCAGCCGAGCAGTTTGGCGGCTTCCTGGCGGCGACCGCCGGTATGGGCCAGAGCAACCTCCAGCATAATGCGCTCAAACTCCGGCGTGGCGTTGTCGAGCAGACCCTCGGCGCCGTCATTGAGCTGTTGCGTTGCCCAGCGGCGCAAATCCTGCTGCCAGTCACCATTGGCGTGTGCCGGACTGGCCTCCGGGGCTGGCGTCGTCCCGGGCTTGAGCTCGGGGGGCAGGTCTTCCATGTGGATTTCCCGGCCGGAGCCCATCACCGTCAGCCAGCGGCAGGTGTTTTCCAGCTGGCGCACATTGCCCGGCCAGGGCAGGCCAGCCAGGTGCTGTTCAACCTCGGACCTCAGCAAGCGCGGCTCCACCTGCAATTCACGCGCGGCGCTGGCCAGGAAATGGCGTAACAACAGGGGGATATCCTCACTACGCTCACGCAACGGCGGCACATGCACGCGGATGACATTCAGCCGGTGAAACAGATCCTCACGGAAGCGGCCTTCACGCACGGCCTGTTCCAGATCCTGGTGGGTGGCGGCAATAATCCTCACATCCACCTGTACCGGCGTATGCCCGCCTACGCGGTAGAACTGGCCATCAGCCAGCACCCGCAGCAAGCGAGTTTGCAACTCGGCCGGCATATCCCCGATTTCGTCCAGAAACAGCGTGCCCCCATCGGCCTGCTCAAAGCGCCCCTGACGCCTGGCCTGGGCGCCGGTAAATGCGCCTCGCTCATGCCCGAAAAGCTCAGATTCCAGAAGATCGCGCGGGATGGCGGCAGTATTGAGCGCGATAAAGGGTTTCCCGGCGCGAGGACTGTGGCGATGCAAGGCACTGGCGACCAGCTCCTTGCCCGTGCCTGATTCGCCGGTAATCATCACCGTGATATTCGAGCGGGTTAGCCGGCCAATGGCACGGAAAACCTCCTGCATGGCCGGCGCCTCGCCGATAATGGCGGAAAAATCCGTGCTCTCGGAGGCTGGCACCGTGTTCGGGGCCGCCTGTTCCTTGCGCTGTTTCCAGGCCCGCTCCACCAGTTCTACCGCTTCGTCCACATCAAAAGGCTTGGGCAGGTATTCAAAGGCGCCACCTTCATAGGCCTGCACGGCGCTGTCGAGGTCTGAATGCGCGGTAATCACGATGACCGGCATATCCGGGTCATGCTCACGAATCCGTTCCAGCAGGGCCAGACCATCGGTCCCCGGCATACGGATATCGGTAATCACCACATCCGGGGATTGCTGACGCAGCGCTTCCACCACCCCGCCGGCACTGTCGAAGCTTTGCGCCACCATGTCGGCAGCACGCAGGGCGCGTTCGAGCACCCAGCGAATAGAGCGGTCATCATCAATGATCCACACATGAATGCGGTCTTCGCGCTCAGGATTCATGGGGGCTCTCCAGGGGCAATAGCAGAGTAAAACAGGTATTCCCGGGTTTGCTGGTGCACTCCACCAGCCCGCCCTGCCGGTTGACCAGATCCTGGGCAATACTCAGGCCCAGCCCCGTGCCTTCGGCGCGGCCGGTCACCATGGGATAGAAGATATTGTCCAGAAACTCCGCCGGGATACCGGGCCCATTGTCGATTACGTCCACGCGCACCACCAGACGATGCCTGTGCTGGGCAATGGTAATCTGTCGCTGTACCCGGGTGCGCAACAGTATCCTCGCCGGCTGGCCCCGCTGTATCTGTGCGGCCAGGGCTTCTACCGCATTGCGCACGATATTGAGCAAGGCCTGTATAAGCTGATCCGGGTCGGCCTGAAGCTCCGGCAGACTGGGATCATAATCACTTTCAAACACCAGGCCGTCATGACCTTCGGCCTCCACCAGGGTGCGCACACGATCAAGCAATTGGTGGATATTCACTGCCTGCTTGTTGGGTGGGCGATTGGGACCAAGCAGATTGTTGACCAGCTGTTTAAGACGATCCGCTTCACCCATGATTATTCGGGTGTATTCCTGCAAATCCGGATCATCGAGTTCGCGTGACAACAATTGCGCCGCCCCACGCAGCCCACCCAACGGATTCTTGATTTCGTGAGCCAGGCCACGCACCACAGCACGCGAAGCCTGTTGCTGGGCGATCAGATTTTCTTCTCGGGAAATCCGCAACTGCCTGTCCAGATGCACAATTTCCACCAGCAAGCCACTGACTCCCTGACCCAGCAACGGGGTCACGGTGTAATCCACGATTAGCGGCTCACGCTCGCCCAGCGACAGCCTGGCCTCTCGCTCGGTGCAACCTTCGTGGTGAAGCAGGGCCTGTTCCAGGCGGCGACACATCCCGGCGGCATGGGGCAGCATGCTGGTCAGCGGCTGGCCGGTGTGCTGACGGGCACTGACACCAAACAGGTCTTCGGCGGCCGCATTCATGTAGCAGACACGCATCTGCTCATCGATATGCAGAACCGCTGTGGTCAGGCTATCGAGCAGCATGGTTTGTTGAGGTGGGTGGATCACTGCATGGCTCCCTGTGCGCATACCCTGATCCTTGCAAGAACCGGACCAGTTCAGGGGCAATGTGCTGCAATCGCCCGCGAACCCGAAAAAGGCGGGCAAGCTGCCGGGTTACGGACTCCGAACACGGCCTTGATTCAGCCACGGCCCGCATCATTGCACCAATATAGTGCAACACAGGGATGGTGCATAGCCCCCGGCGGGATTGAGCTCAGGGCGCGGAGGGCGAATAGAGTCGGGAATGCTGACGCACGTGGAAAGGAATGGCTTCCGAGGCGGCAATTTCGCGCCCCTGCTGATCCTGAATCACCGCCTGCAAGGTATAACTGCCACGACGCACGTCGGTCAACGTGGCACTGGCGCCGCGGGCGACTTCCTCCCCATCAAGCAGGATCACAATACGATGACCGGTGCTCAGGCTATCGGAGACTTCTACCACCACCGGAATACGGCCGTCATTGGCCAGGATCACATCATCTGTTTCAGGGCTCGCAATACGAAGTGATTCATAGCGCGGACGCTGTTCCCGGGGCGGCGCATCTCGACGCGGGGCCGCCGGTGGAGCTTGCATGGTAGGCAATGCCCGGCGCTGCACCTCTTCGGCGCCTTCCCGGTACTCATCGCTGAAATGCACGGTGCCTTCATCATCGACCCAGCGCCAGATCTGATCCCCGGCTATCGCTACGGGCGGCAGCACCATCAACAACATAAGCAGTAAATATTTCATGGCTCCACAATAATCCTGCGCCGTGTCCTTCGCAAGCGGCCCGTAACATCCAGATGATGCTGCCGCGACCTTGCATGGTGTATTAGACTATCCCGTCGCTGGTGACGTTCACTCAACAAGGAGTCTGCATGGCCACGGATGACATTCATGATCTGGAGGTTCTGCTGCGCTCGCAGGTGCCATTAATCGCGGTACAAACGCGGGAGGAACAGCGCGCACTGGAGATGTTTAGACGGCTGATCCCTGTCCTGGGCCGGCCGCTGGCCCACTGGAGTGTCACCACCGGTGCCCGTCGCATTGATATCCAGGATATGGATTATTTCGACAACACCACCGAGCCGGCTGATTTCCTGCGTCATGTGCTGAAATCCAGCCAGGCCATGGTCTGGTTCGTGCCGGATTTTCATCCTTATCTCAAAGATCCGGTCAATGTTCGTTTGCTCAAGGAAATTGCGCTTAACCACACCAGCATTCCCCACACCGTGGTGCTGGTCAGTCATCAGGCCGATTACCCCCAGGAGCTGCGCAAACTGATCGGTCGCTTTTCCCCCGCCCTGCCGGACAGTGACGCCATCCGTGACATCGTGCATGAGGAGGCGCGACAGTATGCCAGTGACAACAACGGGCAACGGGTCCGCGCCAGCCGCGAGATTATCGAACGGCTGGTGAACAATCTCAGCGGCCTGACAGCCTGGGATGTGCGCCGACTGGCACGCCAGATCATCCACGCCGATGGCGCAATTACCGAGTCCGACCTGCCGGCCGTGATGCAGGCCAAGTATGAACTGCTGGACCGTGGCGGGGCGCTGGCTTTTACCTACGACACAGCACAGTTTTCCGAAGTCGGCGGCATGCATAATCTGCGCCGTTGGGTGCACCGCCGCCGGCGCGCCTTTCTGGACCCCGACAACACCCTCGACACCCCGCGCGGCATGTTGCTCACCGGCGTGCAGGGCGGCGGCAAGAGCCTGGCCGCCAAGGCCGTAGCCGGCCTGTGGGGCCTGCCATTGCTGCAGCTGGATATGGGTACGCTCTACAACAAGTACCACGGCGAGAGTGAGCGCAACCTGCGCGAGGCCCTGCAGACCGCCGCCGCTATGGCCCCCTGTGTGCTCTGGATAGACGAAATTGAAAAAGCCGTGGGCGACAGCGGCGGCGACAGCGGCGTATCCCAGCGCATTCTGGGCCACCTGTTAACCTGGATGGCAGAGAATCGGGCGGCTGTGTTTGTGGTCGCCACGGCCAACAACATCGACAAACTGCCGCCCGAACTGGTACGCAAGGGCCGCCTCGACGAAATCTTTTTCGTCGACCTGCCCGACACCGAGATTCGCGCCGAGATCTTCGCCATTCACCTGCAAAAGCGTGATTTCGATCCCGCGAATTTCGATCTGCAGGCCCTGGCCGAAGCCAGCGAGGAATTCTCCGGCGCCGAAATCGAGCAGGCCGTCGTCTCGGCCCTGTATCTGGCTCATGAGCAGGACAGCGCCCTTGAAACCGCCCACATCCTCGAGGAAATCAGCCACACCCGCCCCCTGGCCGTGGTCATGAGCGAGCCCCTGCAGCGCCTGCGAGACTGGGCCAGCGAGAGAACGGTTAAAGCGTGACCGCGCGTAGCGCGGCGTCTAAAGTCTAAGGTCTTAAGTCGCGGGACAGCGCGTTGCAGACCGGAATACCCTGGCGCGCGCCGACAGGCCGTAAATAATCGGCCGCGAAATGGACGCCAGATAAAAACCCCAAAAAGCTAACCATGAAGAGCATGAAGCTCATGAAGGGGGGATTGTTGGGGGTGGCTGATGTCCTGGGGGCGGATGTCCGGGTAGCTCGGGGGTTCGGTTAGCGCAGTGGTAACCAGGCATTTAGCGCTTCTCGTCATTCCCGCGCAGGCGGGAATCCAGAAATGCCCCGAAGCCCCCTGGGCCCCCGCCTTCGCGGGGACGACGGTATCACCCCCCCTCTGACCCTTCATGTTCTTCATGCTCTTCATGGGTAAGGCTTTTATCCCACCTGACCGCACCACAAACCCATCCCGACAGGCTCCAGTCACAACAAACACCCCCAGTAAATTACATTTCGCGCCCATTCCGCGGCAACTCAAACCCGATATCGGCGCGTACGCCAAAGCCGTCAGCTCTGCAACGCTCCGTCCCGCGACGTAATCACCTAACCACGTAATCACGTAACACGTCCCCACAAAAAAACGCCCCCGAAGCGGGGGCGTCTCTGGTGCATGCGAAAGCCGCGAAGACTTCAGACGCTGTAGTACATATCAAACTCGAGCGGATGCACGGCCATGCGCAGGCGCGTGACTTCTTCCATCTTGAGCTCGATGTAGCCGTCGATCAGGTCGTCACTGAACACGCCGCCCGCCTTGAGGAACTCGCGGTCCTCATCCAGCGACTGCAGGGCCTGTTCCAGCGAGAAGGCCACCTGCGGGATGTTCTTCT
>SLRW01000031.1 GCA_007130745.1 Gammaproteobacteria bacterium | reverse complement strand
TATCCGCGCAACGGGTGCCGGCGGCAATGGAGATCAGCAGCGGGCGTCGGCCGGCGACAGCGGGCCCGAGCCGGCGGCAGACGTCGGCCAGTTGGGCCGGCTTGACGGCCAGCAAGATGACCTCGGCGTTTTCAGTCGCCCGGATGTTGTCGTCGAAGCATTGCACGCCGGTTTCGTTTACCAGGTGCACGCGGGCGTCGTCTGAAGGATCGGCAACCTGGATGGCCCCGGCCGGGTGGCCACTGCGCAAGAGGCCTCCGATAAGAGCGCGGGCCATGTTGCCGCCGCCGATAAAGGCAATAGTTTTGTGACTCATGGCGCTGACCTGTGACGATTGCTGGGTTGTCTCTGCCGGCATTGTAACGGTTGCAGCCGGGGCTGTCGTTTCAATTCAGGGACGTTTTAAGTCTTAAGACTTAAAACCTAAGACTTAAGACCAAGCGTTTCCTTAACGCCGGGGGCCGAACAGGGCGGTGCCGACACGGACATGGGTGCCGCCCTCGGCGATAGCCGCCTCGAGATCGCCGGACATGCCCATGGACAGGACGTCCAGTTTGTGGCCTGCGGCGTTGAGGGATTCCAGCGCTTCGCGCAGTTGCCGGCAGGGGGCGCGTTGCGCGTCTTCGCTGCTGGCCGGGGCCGGGATGGCCATCAGGCCTCGCAGCCGCAGCCGTGGCAGGCGGGTAATTTCTGCCGCCAGGGCGGGTAATTCTTCCGGGTTAACGCCGGACTTGCTCTGTTCGCCGCTTATGTTGACCTGCAAACAGACGTCGAGCGGGGGCAGAGATTGCGGGCGCTGGCTGTCGAGCCGGCGGGCGATTTTCAATCGGTCCAGACTGTGTACCCAGGCGAAGTGCTCTGCCACCTCGCGGGTCTTGTTGGATTGCAGCGGGCCGATGAAATGCCAGCACAACGGCAGGTCATCAAGTGCAGATTGATGTGCGAGCCCTTCCTGCAGGTAATTTTCGCCAAAATGTTTCTGACCGGCTTCGGCCAGGGCGCGCATGGTCTGGCAAGACTGGCCTTTGGCCACCGCAATCAGGGTGATTTTTTCAGCTTGCCGACCGCATTGTGACGCACTGTCAGCAATGCGCTGAAGCACATTGCCGAGCTTGCTGGTGGCGGTGTCTTGCAGATTCACGGTTGCGTGGACTGTGCGTTACCGATAAGTTTGGCTGGTCGGCGTCGTGAATGTGGCGCCGGCTGCCGTTTAACGTGCCGGCCCGTCAATTGTTGTCGGGCATGGCCCCAGATTGTACGGGATGCCAATGGATATTTCTCAGTTGCTTGCCTTTGCCGTCAAAAATGGCGCTTCCGACCTGCATATTTCAGCCGGGCTGCCGCCCATGATTCGTGTCGACGGCGATGTGCGTCGCATCAATCTGCCGTCTATGGAACCAAAGGATACGCATGATCTCATCTACGACATCATGAATGACAAGCAGCGCAAGGATTACGAGGAGCTGCTGGAGACCGACTTCTCCTTTGAAATACCCAATCTGGCGCGCTTCCGTGTTAATGCCTTTAACCAGAATCGTGGCCCGGGCGCGGTGTTTCGTACTATTCCCTCGGAAATTCTGTCGCTGGAAGATCTGGCCTGTCCGCCGGTGTTCAAGGAGATTTCCGACAAGCCGCGTGGTATCTGCCTGGTGACCGGGCCGACCGGTTCAGGCAAGTCCACTACCCTGGCGGCGATGGTCGATTATGTGAACAGCAACCACCCCGGCCATATCCTCACCATCGAGGATCCGATCGAGTTTGTGCACGAAAGCAAAAAGAGCCTGATCAACCAGCGTGAGGTGCATCGCGATACTCACGGTTTTGCCGAGGCGCTGCGAAGCGCGCTGCGTGAGGACCCTGACGTGATTCTGGTGGGTGAGCTGCGCGACCTGGAGACCATCCGCCTGGCGCTGTCAGCGGCGGAAACCGGGCATCTGGTCTTCGGTACCTTGCATACCACCTCGGCCGCCAAGACCATCGACCGTATTATTGATGTGTTCCCGGCGGCGGAAAAGGATATGGTGCGAGCCATGTTGTCGGAATCCCTGCAGGCGGTGATTGCTCAGACCCTGCTCAAGAAGCAGGGCGGCGGCCGTATCGCGGCGCACGAGATCATGATTGGTACACCGGCGATCCGTAACCTGATTCGCGAGAACAAGGTGGCGCAGATGTATTCGGCGATACAGACCGGTCACCAGATTGGCATGCAGACACTGGACCAGTGCCTGCAGGAGCTGGTGCGCAAGAATCTGGTCAGCCGCGAGAATGCCCGGCATGTGGCCGCCAACAAGGAATCGATCAACTAGAGTTGATCAGGTCAGCAGTTTATCTGACAGGAGTTGTGAGCGATGGACAGAGATCAGGCCGCCAAGGCCATGCAGGATTTGCTGCGGCTGATGTCGCGTAAGGGCGGGTCCGATCTGTTTATTACCGCCGGCTTTCCACCGGCCATCAAGGTGGATGGCAAGCTGAGCCCGGTATCCGAAAAAAAGCTGTCGCCTGAGCATACCGCTGAGCTGGCACGCGCCATCATGAATGATCGTCAGGCAAAGGAGTTTGACGAGACCAAGGAATGCAACTTTGCCGTCAGCCCGCGCGATATCGGCCGCTTCCGCGTCAACGCCTTTATCCAGCGCGGCAGCGTGGGTATGGTGCTGAGGACGATTAATACGGATATTCCCACCTTTGAGGATCTGGGGCTGCCCGAAGTGCTCAGAGAGGTGGTGATGAGCAAACGCGGCCTGGTGATTATGGTGGGCGCTACCGGGTCGGGTAAGTCCACGACTCTGGCGGCCCTGGTGGGGCATCGCAACGCCACCGCCTATGACCACATCATCACCATCGAGGATCCGGTGGAATATATTCATCGCCACAACAGGTCGCTGATTACCCAGCGTGAAGTGGGCGTGGATACCGAAAGCTGGGGGGTTGCGCTGAAAAACACCCTGCGTCAGGCGCCTGATGTGATCCAGATCGGCGAAGTTCGCGATCGCGAGACCATGGAATATGCGCTGCAGTTTTCGGAAACCGGCCATCTTTGTATGTGCACGCTGCACGCCAACAACGCCAACCAGGCGCTGGAGCGCATTATCAACCTGTTTCCGGAAGAGCGCCGCGAGCAGGCATTGATGGATGTCTCGCTCAATATCTGCGCCGTTGTGTCCCAGCGCCTGATTCCTCATGCCAGTGGCTCGGGTCGGGTGGCGGCTTTCGAGATTCTGCTGGGTACGCCGCTGGTACGGGATTTGATCTTCAAGGGCGAGGTCAACGAGATCAAGGAGATCATGGGCAAGTCCAGGGACCAGGGCATGATTACCTTCGACCAGGCGCTGTTCGATCTGTTCGAGTCGGACCTCATCAGTTACGAGGACGCCATGCGTAATGCCGACTCCAAGAACGAATTGCGGCTGCGCATCAAGCTGGAAAGCAAGAAAACCGATGATCCGAGTGCCGGGGTCAGTGAACTGAGTGTGCAGGATGACGATGACTGAGCAGGGTTGTCTGTCCCGGGCCTGAAGTGGAGAAAAGCACAATGATCCTGCGTCCCTATATGCAGTTCATGGCGGAAAAGGATGCCTCCGATCTTTACGTCAGTGGCGGCGCCATACCGCAGGCACGTATTGCCGGCAAGGTAGTCCAGGTAGGCCGGGATGTCATGCCGCCGGCCAGGGTGGCCGAGGCCGCCGGCGAGCTCATGGGAGACCGCGAGCGGGCAATTTTTAAGGAGCACTGGGATGTGGATTTCTCGGTGCGGGCCGACAAACTCGGGCGTTACCGTGTCAACGTGTTCCGTCAGCGCGGCCAGGTGGCCATGGTGCTCAGGCATGTGCCGGTGGAAGTGCCCACCCTCGTCGATCTGCATTTGCCCGAGGTGCTCGGGGAGCTGGCCATGTCGCGGCAGGGGCTGCTGCTCATGGCCGGACCGACCGGTTCGGGCAAGTCCTCGACGCTGGCAGCAATGCTTGGACATCGCAACGAGCACATGGCCGGGCACATCCTCACCATTGAGGATCCGATTGAGTTTTTCCATCCCAACCGGAAATCTATAGTCAATCAGCGTGAGCTTGGCGTGGATGCGCATTCTTTCGAGACTGCCCTGCGCAGCGCTCTGCGCGAGTCTCCCGATGTGGTGATGATTGGTGAAGCGCGTGATCGGGATACCATGGCCGCGGCCATGGAGCTGGCGGGCACAGGCCATTTGAGTATGGCCACGCTGCATGCCAACAACGCGGCCCAGGCACTGGATCGGCTGGCTTCCATGTTTCCCGGAGACATGCAGGAACAAATGCACCTGGATTTGTCGGATTATTTGCTGGCGGTTGTGTCCCAGCGCCTGGTGGTCACCGAGGACGGCAGTCGGGTGCCGGCGGTGGAAGTGATGATCAATACGCCGTTTATTGCCGATCTGATTGCCAAGGGGCACTTTGATCGCCTCAAATCGGCGATGCAGGAGAGCAAGCTGCGAGGTATGCGGGATATGGACACGGCACTTTATGCGCTGGTTGAAGAGGGCGTGATCACCCGGGAAGAGGCGCTGGCCCACGCGGATTCACGCAGTAATCTGGAGGCCAAGATAAACTTTGCCAGCAACTAGGCAATGCTGATCAGTCAGCAGTGACCGGGCCGGGATAAATCTGCGCTGCGTCAAATACCGGTCCGTCCACGCACACCCGTTTCATTGCGATGCCTTCAGATGCATGTACCGGCACCACGCAGCCGGCACATCCCCCCACCGCGCACGCCATGTACTCCTCCAGTGCGATTTGCGCCGGCAGCTCGTATTCACGGGCCATCCGGGCCGTGGCTTCGAGCATGGGTTCGGGGCCACAGCTGAACACTTCTACCTCTACCCGTTGCTCCGCTGTCAGGGTATCGAGCCAGCAGCGGGCCAGGTCAGTCACATAACCCTCGTGACAACCGGCATAGCCCTGCGTGCTGGTAAGCCGGGTGGGGATGCCCCAGTCCTCCAGTAACGGCATGGTGGCGATGACGCCGTCGGGTATGCCCGGCACCAGCAGGCGCGAGGGCCGGGCCTTGAACGGGAAGGGCACTTCCGAGCCCAGTATGGCGAGTGGGCTGAACCCGGCGCGGTTGCGCAGTTCGTCGGCTAGAAACACCATCGGCGGAATCCCCACCCCGCCACCCAGCAGCAGGGCACGTGGCCGCTCGGGATCAGGGGTGAAGCCGTGACCGATGGGCCCCAGTACGCTCAGGGTTTGTCCTGCTGTGCGTTTGGCTAGCAGGCGAGTACCCTGGCCCACCACTTTGTATAGGAACTGCACCCAGCCCTGTTCGCGGTTGACCCGCATGATGGATAGCGGCCGGCGCATGGGCAGTGCCGGATCACAGCTGAGATGCGCAAACATGCCGGCGTGCGCCCGCGCGGCGCAGCCGGGCGCGTGCACCCAGAGGATATGCTGATCGCCTTCGTGGTGTTCGTGGCTGATGATTTCGGCATCCTCGACAAGGATGCTGCCGCGGTGAGCGGGATGGGTGGAGGCTGCGCTGCGATTCATGTCTGGCTGTATACCTGTTGGCCGCCCACGAAGGTGTGTATCACACGTCCACGTAGCGGGGTGTTGAAAAAGGGGGAGGCCAGTGGGCAGTGATGGCTGTCTGGTTCTCCGGCGGGCGTCCAGCCCTGCATTGGATCAAGCACGCACAGGTCGGCGGGCTGGCCGGCGGCAAGCCGGCCCTGTGCCAGCCCCAGCAACTGTGCCGGCGCGCTGCTCAGCAGCCGCACGGCATCGGCCGGAGTCAGCTGGCCGTCATGGACCAGTCCCAGCATCAGCGCCAGCAGGGTATGCAGGCCGTCAATGCCGGCGTCGGCGGCGGGGAAAGGCTGCTCCCGGCCATCGCGACTGACCGGTCTATGATCACTGCAAACGGCGCTGATGGTGCCGTCAGTCAGCCCCTCCAGCAATGCCTCGCGGTCGGCAGCAGTACGCAGCGGCGGATCAAGGCGATAGCGGCTGTCAAAGGAGTGCACATCGCTGTCGCTGAGCAACAGGTGATGAATGGCCACATCGGCGCTGACCGAGAGACCGCTGCTGCGTGCGCGGCGTATCATATCCACGGACTCAGCGGTGCTCAGACGACAGAAATGGATCTGGGTGCCTGTCAATTCGGCCAGCGCCAGCTCGCGGGCCACGCCGATAGCCTCGGCCGCTGCCGGGATCCCTGGTAGCCCCAGGCGGGTGCTGAGTTCGCCTTCATGGATACAGCCACCTTCATACAGCCAAGGGTCACGGGCATGGACGAAAACAGTGAGTTCGTGGCTGGCGGCATATTCCATTGCCCGGCGCATGATGCGGGTGTCGGTCACCGGCCGGCGGCCATTGCTGACACCGACGCAACCGGCCTCCTTGAGTGCGCCGAGCTCGCAGAGTTGTTGCCCGGCCAGTTCCCGGGTCAACCCGCCCAGTGTGACCAGGCGCGCGCTGCCGTGACGTTGGGCGCGTGCGTGGACCAGCTCAATGCTGGCCGGGCCGTCCAGACAGGGATTCATATCGGGTGACAGGCACAGGGTTGTAATCCCCCCGGCAGCGGCTGCGTGGCTGTGACGGGCCAGGGCTTCGGGTTGATCGTCGGGGAGGTTGGCGCCGAGCTCGATCAGGCCAGGGATCACCCACAGTCCGGCGGCGTCAATTTCCCGGTCCGGAGTGAAGCCGGCCGGGGCGGTGTCGATGCCGCAGATATGGCCATTGTCGATGAACAGATCCAGTCCGTCGTCAATATTATTATGCGGGTCGATCAGGCGCCCGCCGGTAATGGCAATACGGGTGGCCTGGCTCATACCCGGAGATCCCTCTCGCCGGGCCGTTCGCCGCCCATGGTCAGGGCCATGACCGCCATGCGCACGGCTATGCCGTTGGTCACCTGCTGCAGGATCACCGATTGCGGGCCATCGGCGACATCAGAAGCGATCTCGACACCTCGATTAATCGGTCCCGGGTGCATCACCATGGCCACGGGTGAGGCCAGTGCCAGACGTTCTGCGCTGAGGCCATAATGGCGGAAATATTCCTGGCTGCCCGGCAGGTCCGCGCCCTGCATGCGCTCGCGCTGAAGGCGCAGGGTGATCACCACATCGGCATCGCGCAGGCCGCGGTCTATGTCGGTGAATACCTTGACGCCGAGGCGGTCAATATCCGCCGGCAGCAGCGTATGCGGCGCGACTACGCGGATTTCGCCCGCGCCCAGCAGGCGCAGAGCGGCAATCTGCGAACGGGCCACTCGCGAATGAGCAATATCGCCGATAATGGTCACCGTGAGCGCGGCAAAGTCGGGTTTGTGCTGGCGGATGGTGAACATGTCCAGCAGAGCCTGGGTGGGATGGGCGTGGCTGCCGTCCCCGGCATTGAGTACGGTGACCTGCGGGTCGGCATGGGTAGCGAAGAAGTGCGCTGCGCCACTGTCGGGATGGCGAATCACCAGCATGTCCATGTGCATGGCTTCGAGGTTGCGCAGGGTGTCGAGCAGGCTTTCCCCCTTGCGTGCCGAGGAATGTTCTACATCCAGGTTGAGTACGTCGGCAGAGAGCCGCTTGGCGGCCAGTTCGAAAGTCATGCGCGTGCGGGTGCTGGGCTCGTAGAAAAGGTTAACCACGGTGCGTCCACGCAGCAGAGGCAGTTTTTTCACCGCTCGCTCGGTCAGCGGCAGTAAGGATTCGGCGGTATCCAGGATGTCTATCAGTCGGTCTCGCCCCAGCCCTTCGATTTCGAGCAGGTGGCGCAGATTGCCGTCCTTGTCCAGCTGCGGGTTCATGGTGTTGATGTGTCCCCCTGTGAGGCGCCGGGCGCCTGTTCCTGCAAATGCAGTTCCAGCGGCTGCGGCCCTGACAGTTTAATCCGTTCGCCATGCTCGGGGGAGATATTCCGGCCGGTGACGTCCGCCGCAATCGGCAGTTCGTGGCAACAGCGGTCGACCAGCACGGCCAGGCGCACCAGCGAAGGCCGGCCGAAATCGAATAGTTCGTCCAGCGCCGCGCGGATGGTGCGGCCTGTATACAACACGTCGTCCACGAGCAGCACCGGGCGTTCGTCGAGCGTAAACGGCAGGCTGGAAGGCTGGACGCGCGGGTTGACCCCGATGCGGCTGAAATCATCGCGGTAAAACGAAATATCCAGAGTGCCGACTTCAGCTTCCATGTGGATACGGCCCTGCAACCGGCGATGCAGTTCGCGGGCCACCCACACCCCGCCGGTATGAATGCCGATGACGGCGCAGGGTGCGACGGCACTGGCCGGCAACAATGCGGAGAGTTCGTCGGCCATGCCGTCGAGCAGGTTATCAATGGCCTGATGGTCAAGCAGGATCATGCGTGGCGCCCTCCAGAAAATCCTGCAGGATACGCTGTGCGGCCCCGGCGTCAATTTGCTCTCGCCGAATGCGTCGTTTGCGGCCGCGCCGGCGCTGCTCGACAAGTTCGCGTCTGGCATCCCATGAGGTCAGGTGTTCATTCACCATGTGTACTATCAGCCGGAAGCGGCCTTCAAGCTGGCGGCCGAAACGATGCACTTCCTCGCTCAGCGCGTGGGCGCTGCCGTCCTCGTGCAGGGGCAGGCCCAGCACCAGTGCCTCGGGTTCCCAGGTACGTATCAACTCGCTGAGGTGATCCCAGTCTACCCCTCCCGGGCCATTGCGAACGGTGACCACTGGGTGACTGGTGCCGGTCAGCGCGGTACCGACCGCGATGCCAATACGCTTTTGTCCGTAGTCCAGGGCGAGCAGGGTGTGCGCGCTGGTATCAGGCATGGCCGGCCTCTCCACTGAGACGGTCTGGGTCAATGCCCAGCAGCCGCGTGGCGGCATGCCAGCGCTGTGAGTCGGGGGTATGGAAAAGGATCTCGTGTTGCGCCGGCACCGACAGCCAGGCGTTGTCACGCATTTCCTCGTCCAGCTGACCGGCCGCCCAGCCGGCATAACCCATCGCCACCAGGTAGTCTCGTGGCCCCTGTTTCGCCACAATGGCTTCTAGAATATCGCGTGAACTGGTGACGCCGGTATCGGGGCCAACGCGCAGGGTGGCCTCCCACCGCGAGTCATCGCCGTGCAGCACAAAGCCGCGTTCAGGGCTGACGGGGCCGCCCTGATACACAGCTTGCCCGGCGACTTGTGGGTCAGCGGCATCGAGATTCATCTGGTGCAGGATTTCTCCCAGGGCGACATCACCGGGTCGGTTGATGATGACGCCGAGGGCGCCGTCTTCGTTATGTTCGCAGATGAAAGTGACGGCACGGGAAAAGTTCTGGTCCGCCAGGGCAGGCATGGCGATGAGCAGATGATTGGTCAGATAGCCCGTGGTGCTCATGCGCTCATTGTAGCAGGCCCGGGGTCGGGGGGCATGTGGTTGTCATGGACTCAGCCGCCACCGAGCACACGCCCGCCGCTGCCGCCTTCCCCCGCAGGGCGGAAACGCCACTCATAGGTAAAACGAAGCTGCTCGTGGTTGTCGCGCATGGCCTGATTGAAAGGGGCGAACGGCTCGGACAGACGCAGAATATTAAGCACGGCGTCATCCAGGATGCGGTGTCCCGAGGGGCGTACGATGTAGATATCCGACAAGCGGCCATCGGCTTCCAGGGTGACCTCCACCATCACGCTGCCTGACAGCCCGCTGCGTGTCGCCTCGTCAGGGAAGTTGAGATTGCCCACCCGCTCCACATGGTTGCGCCATTCATTCAGATAGGCGGCGTAGTCACGCGCATGCGCATCAACGGTGTCGATGGGATTGTCGTCGGGTTCACCGGTGACGGCCTCCTCGCGGCGGTCTTCGTCCACCGGGGTGATGTGGTCGATTTCTTGCTGCACCAGTCGCGCCAGCTGCATCTGTTCGGCTTCGGTGGCCGCGGGTTGCGGGCTGGTCTGCAACTGTTGTGGGGCTTCGTTGCGGGTGACAATCGCCGGGCTGTCGCCAGGGTCTGCCTCATGTACGGCATCGGGGCGCTCGCGGGTCTGTTCGCCGGGTGCGGTGTGTTCCGGATCAGGCGCCTGGGCAAGCCCCGGGTTATCCAGCTGCGCGGGGGTGGAGGCCGGGTCCGCGGGCCGGGTCTTTTCGCCGGTGGTGCCATCGCCATGCTGGTCCATCTGGGCCAGGTAGTCGGCCTCGTCCGGACGGTCCTGGTTGTATGGCGAGACCATGGTGACTTCCAGCCGGGAGATCCGGTCGGGCGGCTGCGCGGCGCCGCTGAAACCCACGCCGAGGATGACAATGGCATGCACAATGGCGGCGAAAAACAGCGTGGTCACCAGGCGATCCTCGCTGCTGATCACCGGGCTGGCAGGTGGCGGACTGGTGTGTTGTGAAGCACTCATGTCAGGGATGCGATCCGGCCTCCCGAGTTATGCCATGTCGCGAGCAGATAACTGATGGCTGAATTATACGCACGCTGTTCTGCATATCCATGTCAGGAAAGCGCTGGTTAATTCGTCAGGTCTGCAAAAGGCATGTCATGGATGACCATTTCCGGGCCGCCGGGTTCCATCCGCAACAGGGCCGCCATTGCCCGGCTGGCGTGCAGCGAACCATCGGCGTCAATGCGCAGCACCCGGGCGACTTCAAGTTCCTGTGCGATCGCCAGCCATTGGTCGGGGCCGGCGACAAGAATGGCCGTGGCGGCGATATCAGCCACCAGCGGATCGGTGTGGATGACGGTCACGGCACGGGTGTGATCTGCTGGTTGGCCGCTGCGCGGGTCAATGATGTGATGGTGACGTGTGCCCGCATACTCGAATCCGCGTTCATAGTCGCCTGAGCTGAAAACGGCCAGATCGGCCTCCGGCAGGTTGAGACGGGCAATCACGCCGCCGGCCGGGTCACGCACGCCGATGCGCCAGACCGCGTCCACAGGTTGGCCGAGAAGGCCCAGGTCACCACCGGCATCGACAATGGCGCGCTCGATTCCGAGCTCGCGAAGCTCGCGCATGGCCGCCGTTACCGCCAGACCCTTGGCAAAGCCGCCGCTGTCCAGGATCACCCGGCCGGGCGGGGTGATCTGCTGATCCCGGGGCATCAGGCTGGCGGCCGTTGGCGCTGGTAGCAGGGCGTCAATCGCTGCCTGCGCGGGTGGCGCCGAGCGGCTGCCGGGCTCATGCATGCCCCACAATTCTGTGAGTTTGCCGATGGCCGGGTTGAAGTGGCCTTGCGTTCTTGCGGCCAGCGTAAGCGATTGCTTGAGTTGCGCCAGCATGCCGGCCGGGACGGCGGCGGGCCGGCCTTCACGCAGGTGCTGGTTGATTTGCCCCAGCTCGCCTTCACCCCAGCTCCACCAGCGGGCGCTGAACGCGTGCAGTTGTGCTTCAATTTCACGGCTGGCCTGCTGCGCCCGGGCGGGCGGGGTGTCATGAATGCTGAGGGTAACCAGCGTGCCCATGGTATGGATTGAATGCTCATATACAGGGTGTTGCGGGTCGTTACTGTGGTCACAGGCGACCAGCATGATCAGCGTCAGGGTTGCCAGTAGCGGCAGTCGCATCAGGGAAACCTGGCCGCGATCGCATCAAACAGCCGGGCGCTGATATTCGTGTCATAAATGCGATCAAGCTCGCGTACGCAGGTAGGGCTGGTGACGTTGATTTCGGTCAGGTAATCGCCGATCACATCAAGCCCTACGAACAAAAGCCCCCGCTTGCGCATGAGGGGGCCGACCTGGGCGCTGATCCAGTGGTCGCGTTCGCTTAGTTCCCGGCCTTCTCCGTGACCGCCAGCGGCGAGGTTGCCGCGGGATTCGCCGGCCGCTGGAATGCGCGCCAGTGCCCAGGGTAGCGGTTCGCCGTCAATCAGCAGAATCCGCTTGTCCCCTTCCCTGATTTCGGGCAAATAACGCTGGGCCATGATCGAACGGGTGCCGTTTTCGGTGAGGGTTTCAAGAATCACGCTGGTATTGGTGTCGCCCGGCTGGATGCGAAAAATGGAAGCGCCGCCCATGCCGTCCAGTGGCTTGACCACAATATCGCCCTGCTCAGCCAGAAAATTGCGGATACGGCCCATGTCACGGGTGATCAGCGAGGGCGCGCAGCACTGCGGGAACCAGGCAGTATAGACTTTTTCGCTGACATCACGCAGCGACGCGGGACGATTGACGACCAGGCTGCCGGCGGCTTCGGCGCGTTCCAGAATATAGGTAAGGTAGATGTATTCCATGTCAAAGGGTGGATCCTTGCGCATCAGGATCACGTCGAGCTCCGCCAGCGCGCCTTCGTGGTCATCGTTGTCGAGGCGATACCAGTCGCTGGTGCTGTCAAAGACCTCCAGCGCGCGCCAGCGTGCCCTGGCCTCGCCAGCATCGAGAAACAGGTCGGCGGGTTCCATGTAATGAATGGACCAGCCCCGGCGGCTTGCTTCCAGCAACAGGGCAAGCGTGGTGTCCTTGACGGGCTTGATGCTACTGATCGGGTCCATGACCACGCCAATGCGCATACTCATAGAAGGCCTCCTTCGCCGCTGGGGAGGGTCATGCGCGCATGACCGTGGTGTCTGCCATAGCGGCCAATCATAAGCCTTGCGCGGGGGCTTTGCCCAGTCAGCCAGTAGCTCCGGCGGGGAAGAAGCGCTGTGCATTCAGGGGGTTTGTGGTTCATAATGGCTCACAGGTGGGCATGGATATATACCGCCGACTATGATAAAAGGCGATTAAAGCCTTGCAAAACCGTGGATTGCCCGCGATATTTTAGGTAATGCGACAAGGCCGCAGACGGAGGTCTGTGCTTGACGCCTGAGTTTCTTCGGGCAGGCCGGTTGTGTCAGTATGGCATCGGCAAGGCGGGTGGCAGCTGCGAGCGCTTGCGTTTGAGGGGAAGCCGCCAGGTACAAGTCAATTGGGGAGACAGACCCGGTGAGTGACAAGAATGGCACCAGCCTCGATGGCCTCAAGGTCATGGTGATTGATGACAGCAAGACGATCCGTCGTACGGCCGAAACGCTGCTGCAGAAAGAAGGCTGCGAGGTGGTGTCCGCCAACGACGGGTACGAGGCGCTGGCCAAGATTACCGATCACAAGCCCGACATCATTTTTGTGGATATCATGATGCCGCGCCTGGATGGCTACCAGACATGCGCGCTGATAAAGCAAAACGGGGCGTTCAAGAAGACCCCGGTGATCCTGTTGTCGAGTAAGGATGGCCTGTTTGACCGGGCGCGGGGGCGCATGGTGGGTTCGGAAAAATACCTGACCAAGCCCTTCACCCGGGATGAGCTGGTTGATGCTATCCAGAGTGTGCTGGGTAACGGAGATTGAAACAGGCACAAACGGCGGTCGAGCCTGACAGCTCGATGATGCGCCGGGGTTAGACAGATTGCGAGAAATTTTTCTTTTTGAGGAATAAAAATGGCTAAGGTACTTATTATCGATGATTCTCCCACTGAGCAGTACATGCTGCAGAAGATGGTCGAGAATGGCGGTCACGAAGCGGTGATATCCGGAGAGGCCGAGGAAGGCATCAAGATGGCGGCGTCGGAAAAGCCGGATGTGATCCTGATGGATGTGGTCATGCCCGGCATGAGTGGTTTTCAGGCGACCCGCAAGCTCAACAAGGACGCCGAAACCTCTTCTATCCCGGTGATTATTGTGACCACCAAGGATCAGGAAACCGACCGTATCTGGGGATTGCGCCAGGGCGCTCTGGATTACGTGACCAAGCCGGTCAAGGAAAAAGAGCTGCTGGCCAAGATCAAGAGCGCGCTGAGCTGACAATCATGGCCAAAGAGACCCACAGATTGCCCGAGCTGGCCAGCGACCCCTTTGCTGCGCTGGTAGAGATTGATCGCCGTGCCCGCCTGGTGGCCGGCGCGGTACAGCGCGTGGGTGAAGGCGGTGCTGACTGGATCGGCCTGGGGTTTCGTATTGGTGAGCAGCAACTGGTGGTGGCTCGTGACGAAGTCCGCGAGGTACTGGCTTGCCCGCCGCTGACCCGGGTGCCCGGGGCGCGACGCTGGTTGCGCGGACTGGGTAATGTGCGCGGTACCTTGTTGCCGGTTACGGATTTGCGCGCGCTTTTTGGCGACGGCCTGGTGGATATCAAGTCGCGCAATGCGCGCGTGCTGGCGCTCAATCATCCCGAGGATCCGTCAGGTTTCGCGGTTGATGAAGTTCTGGGCTTCCGTCAGTTTGAGACTTCACAAAAGCTCGACGATGAACCCGAGGTTAATCCGCTGATGCAGGAAATGATCACCGGAGTGTTTAACCAGGGCGGACAGGTGTGGCCGGTGTTCAGTTTGTATCGCTTGCTGGAGAGCGAGATTTTCCATGATGTCTCGGCCAGGGATCTGGTGGCGTAGGCCGCAGCCTGCGCTCCGGAAGTCGTTTGTTAAAAACATGCTTTCGCCCAGGGGAAATGGGCTGGCGTAAAACCCGGATGTAGGGGGAGATTATGGCGTCGTCAATGACGGCTGGCGGCTCGGGAGCCGCACGCGGAAACAAGCTTTTTTATCTGATCCTGCTGTTGCTCGCAGTGTTTCTGGGGGCCAGTGTGGCTTCCTTTGTGTACCTGAACACAGTGCAGGAACACGATGCCGAGTATTTGCGCTTGACGGCGGAACAGCGGATCCAGACCGAACTGATCAGCAAGCACGCCTTTGAGGCGGTGAACCTGATGGAAGGTCGCGGGCCTTTCCTGGAGTTACAGGAGTCGCAGCTCGACTTCGAGTTTGCGCTGGAGCTGTTGCTTGAAGGGGATGAATTCGAAGGGATTCCGCCCGCCCCGCGCGTTGCGCGCATCCAGGTTGAAAACGTGGCTATCGCCTGGCAGGAAATCAACGACCAGGTTGCCCTGATTCTCGATTCCGAGATGTTCGTGCCGACTGCCCGGCGTTACGGTGAACAGCTCAATGAAGTCATGCCCGAGATGCAGTCCGAGTTCGAAGCATTGGTCACTGCGCTCGAAAGCGCCGGCGCACCCCAGAACCAGGTGCGCGCCGCCATGCGCCAGCAACTGGCCAGCCAGCGTGTGCTGGACCGCATCAACGCCCTGCTTAACCTGGGCCCGGGCGCCGAAGAAGCGGCCGAGGTGCTGGAGGCTGAAATCGAACAGCTGGGTGAAAACCTGCGTGCCCTGCAGGATGGCGGTCAGGGCATACCCCGGGTAACCGGGAGTACGGCGCGTGGTCATCTGGAGACCATCCTGCGTGATTTCGGCATGCTGGAGGATCTTGGTGGCTATATCGCCATGAATGCCGATGGCCTGCTCGAGGTGACCCGTGTTTCGCGCCAGATTATTGACGACATTGCCGGGCTGCAGGATTCCCTGACCCTGCAGGAGCAGGCGTTTCAGCTGATCATTGACGAGCGCCCGATTGAGGCCTATCACGCGGCCATTTTTGGTCTCATTGGCCTGATTATGATGATTACGGCGATTTACATGCTGGCTTCGCAGATACGCCAGTTGCTGCGTAATGCGCGCGAAGAGAGCCAGCGAAACCAGGACGCGATCCTGCAGTTGCTTGATGAGATGGGTAATCTCGCTGAAGGTGACCTTTCCGTACAGGCGACGGTGACCGAAGACATCACCGGCGCAATCGCGGACTCCATCAACTACGCCATCGAGGCGCTGCGTGACCTGGTGACCACCATCAACAACACGGCCGAGCGTGTGACCACGGCGGCGGTGGAAACCCGGGATACAGCGTCGCGGCTGATTGACGCCAGTGAGAAGCAAACCACCCAGATCCACTCTGCCACCCAGTCGATTGACCGCATGGTGCGTTCAATTGAAGAGGTCTCGGAAAACGCCCAGCGGTCGTCCACGGTGGCCCAGCAATCGGTGGAAATCGCTACCAAGGGTGGACAAGCCGTGCGGCGTACCATCGAGGGTATGGACACCATTCGAGAACAAATCCAGGAGACCTCCAAACGTATCAAGCGCCTTGGTGAGAGCTCCCAGGAGATCGGTAATATCGTGGAACTGATCAACGACATTGCCGAACAGACCAACATCCTCGCGCTTAACGCTGCCATCCAGGCATCGTCGGCGGGTGAGGCCGGTCGTGGTTTCGCGGTGGTGGCCGACGAAGTGCAGCGTCTCGCGGAACGTTCCACCAACGCCACCAAGCAGATTGAAAGCCTGGTGCGTACCATTCAGGCGGACACCAACGAAGCGGTGGCTTCGATGGAGAAAAGTACCGCCGGGGTGGTCTCGGGGGCACAGCTTGCCGAAGATGCGGGTAACTCACTGGATGAAATCGAACGCGTGTCGAACCAGATTGCCGGACTGGTGCAGACCATTTCGGATGCGGCCGGTAATCAGGCTGAACAGGCGTCTGAAGTGTCCCGCACCATGAGCGCCATCGAGGACATCACCGTGCAGACAGCCGAGGGTACACGGGCTACCGGTGAGGCTATCGGTCGACTGGCTGATATGGCTACCGAGCTGCGCAGTTCCGTGGCCGGGTTCAAGCTGCCCTGACGCAGGAACTGGAGCAGGTACATGAGTGTGGTATCCCACACATTGGCAGCTGCGCTTGCAGGCTCGCGGGAAACATTCAGGATCCCGGGCGCGATAGCTGCCGGCTGTTTTAAGGCCGGGGACAAAATATGCTGAAGCACTCCGTAGTCGATTCACTGCACTGGGTCAGGGAACAGATCGATGTTTCGCTGACATCAGTCCAGTCGTGGCTGGAACAGTATCTGGAATCTCCAGACGAGGGACAGCTGCTCAGCGACTCCCTTGAAGAGCTGCACCAGATTTCCGGTACGCTGGCCATGCTTCAGCTTGACGGTCCGGTGTTGCTGACCCAGGAGATGGAGCAGGCTCTGCAGGCAGCCATTGATGAGCAGCTCGGCGACTCCCAGTCGCTTTACGAGCCCATGCTCTCCGGTCTGTTGGGGCTGCCGGATTATCTTGGCTGGTTGCAGGAAGGCGGGGAGGATATTCCCGAGGCGCTGCTTGATGCCATCAACGAGCTGCGCGAAGTGCGGGGCGCCAAGCCAATTTCCGGCGCCGACATTTTTGCCCGGGCTGCAAGCGAAGAGATTAATACGGATTTTCGACCCAGGCTGGTTTCCGACGGCAGCGATCCCCGCGAGGTTGCCCGATCTTCGCGCGCCCCTTTCCAGACCGCGCTGCTGCAGTGGTACAAGTCCGGCGAAGACGGTGGCGATAAATCCCTGGGCGAGATTACGGATATTATCGATCGACTGCGTGATGCAGCCACTGTGGTGGATAATTATTATATCTGGTGGGCGGCGTCCGGTTTTGTCGAGGCGCTCAGCGAAGGCGGACTTCCCGTCGATATGCATACCAGGAAGATGCTTGGCCGTATCGAGCGCCAGATCAAGGAGCTGGCGCAGAAGGGCGAGGCGCTGTATGCAGATGAGTTGCCCCGCCAGGTGTTGGCGAAAATGCTCTATTTCGTTGGCCGAAGCGCCACCAGTGGCAAACGGGTCAGCGAACTGCGCGAGGCCTTCGAGCTCGATGCGCTGCTGCCAGATGAAGACCAGCTGCAGCGTTTGCGTGATCGGCTTGCGGGCCCGAATGCCCAGGTTATGGGTACGGTGGCCGGCGCCATTATTGATGACCTGGTCAGCGTCAAGGAGGCCCTTGATGTTTTCCGGCGCTCGGAGCAGGAAGACACCGAGGATCTGCGCCCACTGATCGAAACGCTGGGTGGTATAGCCAACACGCTGGCCGTTCTCAGCCTGCCCGGCCTGGAAAACCTGATCCGGCGTGAACTCGAAGTGCTGGAAAATATCTGCGACGGCAAGGCGCATGCCAGCGAAGATGCGCTGATGGAAATGGCCAGCTCGCTGTTGACGGTGGAAACCCGCCTTGAAGGCGATACGCCAACGGATATCAGTGAGGACGAAGAAGCAGAAGAGGACGAGGCGACCGCCCTCAAGAAACGCCTGACAAGTCCCCTTGCGGTGGCCGTATTCCGCGAATCGATCATTAACCTGGCCCGTATCAAGGAACGACTGCAGGAGTTTTCCGGTAATCCCCAGCGTTTGTTGCTGGAAGAAGTGTCACTGATGCTGGCCGAGATCCGTGCCGGCCTGTCAATGCTTGAGCAGGAGCGCCCGGTTGAGGTGCTCGCCGATATTGGCCGCTATCTTGATGATGAATTGCTGGCGGCAGGTCGTGCCCCTGACGAGAAAACCATGGAATTGCTGGCCGATACCATGGTCAGCGTGGAATATTACCTTGAGGCGCTGCAGGAAGGCCGGCGCAGCCCTGAGTCCATTCTTGATACCACCGAAGGCAATCTTGATCTGCTGCGCTCGCGTGGCGAGGAAGGCCTGACCGAAGCCCTTGCCGGGGCCAGTCAGGCCGACGAGGCTGCACCAGCAGGTGCCGAGGAGACTGCCGAAAGCGAGGCGGCTGGCGAATCGACACAAGAGGCTGCGCCCCCACGGGCCGAGGCCCGCAGTGCGCCGGTTGTGGCCCTGGCCGAGGGCCTTGATGACGAAATCCTGGAAATCTTCATTGAGGAAGCCGGGGAGGTCATGGAGGAGCTCAATCGCTGGTTGCCGGTATGGCGCGAGAATCGCGAAGACAAGGAAGCGCTGACGACCGTGCGACGGGGTTATCACACCCTCAAGGGCAGTGGCCGCATGGTAGGCGCTGAATTGATCGGTGAGTTTGCCTGGTCAGTGGAAAGCATGCTCAACCGGGTGCTTGAAAACACCATCCCGGCCGATGATCGCGTGAGTACCGTCGCCGAACAGGCCACGGCGGCTTTGCCGGCCCTGATTGAACAGCTCAAGGGCAATGCCGAGGCGGAAATACCCGATCTTGAAACCATCATGGAGAATGCCCGGCGCGTGCTCGAAGGTGAGAGCAAGTTGCTTGAGCCCGGCGCCGCCGTTTCGCAGGCAGCAGGTACCAACGCCGCCGATGTCGCTGACGAGGTCGAGGAAAGCGAAGCGCAGGATGCCGCGAGTGAGCCGGTTGAAGAAACGGCAGACACTGACGCTGAGACACTTGAAACCGAAGACATTATGCCGACAGTCGGCGAAGCCTCGACGGCAACCGAAGAAACCGGCGAGGGCGAGGGTGACGGACGGATGGAACCGCTGCTCTACGACATCTTCAGTCGTGAGTGTGCCACCCACCTCTCCGCGATTGCCGAACAGATGCAGCCCGCTGCAGCGGGTGACGGCCCGCCGGTGGCCGGGGATGATCTGGTGCGGGCGCTGCACACCTTGCATGGCAGCGCCAATATGGCCGAGGCCATGGGCATTGCGGCACTGGCCAAACGGCTGGAGAAACTGGCGCGCACCATGCAGCGCCATCGCATGGTGCTTGATGTCAACAACAGCAAATTGTTCGAGCAAGCCAGCGAAACGATCTCGGACATGCTTGATGCCTATGGTGACAAGAGCCTGGAAATGCCCGGGCATGAAGCGCTGTGTGAGCGTATCGAGGCGTTTGAAGAGGAGCTGGCCGCCCGGCATGAGACCGATGATGAGGCCGATGAGGTTGCTGACGAGTCTGCGGCAGCGACGAGCGCTGATGACGCTCCCGTAGAAGACGACAGCGAGTCCGATGAGACGCCGCCTGAAACACAAGAGGCAACACCATCGCCGGCACCGGCTGCCGCGGCTGCGCCGGATGAAGCCGAGCTCGATACTATCGACAGCATGGATCCGGATCTCACCGAGATTTTTGTCGAGGAAGCCTCGGAGATTTTGTCCAGTATCGACGACACGCTGGCGCAATGGTCGGATCAGCCCGGCAAGTCCGAACTCAACGATGCGCTGCTGCGTGATCTGCATACGCTCAAGGGCAGTGCGCGCATGGCCGGGGCCCGCAACATGGGGGATTTGACCCATGAGCTGGAAAGCCTGGTACAGGCCATCGCCGATGGCCGCGGCGAAGCCGGTGACGCTAATGCCCGGCTGATGGTGCGGGTCGGTGATCAGCTCAATGGCATGCTTGAGCGTGTGCGCGACGGCGTGCCGGTGGCGCCCGAGCACGGGCTGGCCGAGGAAATGATGGTGGCGCGGGGTGAAACGCCCGCGATCAGCTCGGCGCCGGCGCCGGCCAGTGAGCCTGAGCCGGTCAAGCAGGAAGCTGAGGAAAAACCGAAGAAAGCAAAAACAAAGGCAGACAGTAAGTCCGCCAAGCCCGCCGAAAAGGACAAGGGCAAGGACAAGGCGGAAGCGAAACCCGTCGAAGACAAGACTGCCGAAGACAAGAC